>JBIJCX010000605.1:0-3379 GCA_044344465.1 Opitutaceae bacterium | reverse complement strand
GAAGCGGCGAAGCACATGCTCGACGAGACGGGCTGCGCTGGCGTCAGCATCGGGCGCGGCGCGTTTTACGACCCGTGGATTTTCCGGCGCACCCAGCATTACCTGCGCACCGGCGAGCTCCGGCCCGAACCGGATTTCGCCGAGCGCCTGCGCGTGCTGCGCCGCCACTTCGAGCGTTACTGCGAATTTTACGGCGAGGAGCGCGGCGCCCGGCTGTTCCGCAAAGTCGCCCCTTGGTACGCCCGGCGTTTCGGCCCGGTGAAGCCTTTCAAGCGCCGCATCATCACCATCGCCTCGCGCGCCGATTTCGACGCCGCCCTCGCCGAGTATCTGGCCTGGCGCGCCCAGTTTTGCGACGACCGCGGCGAATTGCGCGAGAAATACGCTCCGGCCGCGATGGTGGCCTCGTTCATGCGCGAGCCCGGCGACGCTTCCGACCGGATCGAACGCGGCGCGATTCCCGTGCCCAAGGGCCCGGTCGAGGTGTGGTGAGCGGCTTCTGATCACGCCTCGCCTTCGCCCGCGTCCGCCCCAACCTCCGATCGAATCGCCCCGCCCGTCCATGCACTCCGTGAGCCACTTTTGGGAACTAATCCTCGGCACCGTGATCGCGCTGCTGCCAATGATCAACCCGCTCGCCTCGGCGCCCACGTTTCTCGCCATCACCGAGGGCGATACCCGCGAGCGCCGGATGCAGCAGTTGCGCCACGCGTGCTTCTACATGGTGGCGATTCTGGTCTGCTTTCTGATCGGCGGCACGTTCATCATGGGGTTCTTCGGCATCTCAATTCCCGGTCTGCGCATCGCCGGCGGTCTGCTGGTCGCGGGCATCGGTTCCGCCATGCTGGTGGGCCCGCCCCCCGACCCCACGCGCCGGGATCCGGCCGAGCAGGAAGCCCGGGCCAAACGCGACATCTCGTTCTCGCCGCTCGCGATGCCGATGCTCAGCGGTCCGGGTTCCATCGCCGTCACCATCGGCTTCACGTCGCTCTCGACCCACTGGACCGACTACGTCGCCATCATCCTCGGCATCCTGGTCGTCGCCGCCATCTCCTATCTCGTCCTCGGACTCTCCGAGCGCGTCGTCGTACTCATCGGGGTCAACGGCATGAACGCCCTCTCGAAAGTCATGGGATTCCTGATACTCTGCATCGGGATCCAGTTCGTGGTGAACGGCATCGTCGGCATCGCCACGGATCCCGCCCTGCTGCGGAGCATCCGGGACGCGGTGCAGTAGACTTCAGTACTTGCGGAAGACGGTCGCGCCGGCCTTGTCCTTGAAAATGAGCTGCTTTTTGTCCGCATCGAGGCCGCTGAATTCCACCCCGAGTCCACCGTCGACGGTTTCACCCGCCCGGACGAGGCGGCCGTTGATGAAGGCGCGCGGCGGCGTGCCCTGAAACACGCCGCTGACTTTTGCGTTGGCCACAAACGAGCGGAAAGCCGGGCTCGCCTCGGGCGCGGCATCGACCTCGGTCGTGGCTGACACGCCGGCGGACACGGAGGTCACTGTCGTGGATGATCGCGACGGCGCCGGGCCGGTCTTGCCGGCGGCGGCCGTCGGACTGACGGCGCGTTTTCCGGCCAGATCTTCGCTGCCCACGACGGCGTCGACGCCCACTTGTCCGCTGGCCTCACGCGCAGCCACGACACCCTGTGCCTTGTTGATCGCATTGACGGGCACCTTGGCGAGGGCGTTCGCGGTATCGGACGGCGTGAGCGGTGCCGGCTGCCCGGCAGCTGGTGCGGACGCCGCGGCGGGAGGAGCGGATTTCTTTTTCGCGGCGACGGGAGCTGGTGGTGGTGGCTTGGGGGAAAACATTGTCCAAGCAAAGAAACCAGCGCCCAAGACGATCACCGCCGCGGCCGCGATCAGGGCCGGCTTCGGCAATTTCGGAAACTTTGATTTGGCCGGGACGGGCGCGGGCGCCTCCTGCTCGGGGACCTGGCCGGGGATCGGAACGTGTGGCACCGGCGGGCCGGCCTTTGGCGGCGCAATGACAGGAAAAGGCGGCGGCTTGGGCGCGCCGGCAGGCGGGGGAACGGGAGGCGGAGCCGCCGGTGGTGGCGCACCCGGCGCCGCTCCGGCCGCGGCTGGTGGCGGTGGAGCCGCGGCACCCGCAGGGGCCGGGACCTTTGGTTTGAGTTTGAATTTTCCACTCTCGGCGGGTGCTGCCGCCGGGGCGGCGGCGGGCGCGGACGCGGGTGCCGCCGGGGCGCTCGCAGCAGGCGGCGGCATTGGCGGACGCGACGCCGCCGACGGCGGAGGCGGCGCGGGAGGAGGTGGCGCCGGAGGCGGCGGGGCCGACGACTCTGTCGGGGCTGGCGCCGCAGCGCTCGGAGTTGCACCTGACGCGGCCGGAGCGGCGGCGTCGTCGGTGGACAGTCGGGCCTTCAGGCGAATCCGCGGGGCACCGTCGGTCGCAGCGGGGGCCGCCGGCGCCGGTGCGGGTGCCGATGCGGGTGCGGGTGCGGGTGCAGGCGGAGGCGGTGCGGCAACCGGGGTGGGTGTCGGTTCGGGCGCCGGTGCGGGCGCAGCCTCGGGAGCCGGTGCAGCTGCGGTTGCGGGAGTGGCCGCCGTCGCCTCGGTCATCAACCGCGGCTTGAAACGAATCTTGGGCGCTTCCGCTGGCGGCACTGCGGGCTCGGGCGCGGGTTTTGCGGCCTCTGGCGGCGGGGTGGTTTCGGCCGGCGCGGCGGCGGGCGGGTTCTCCGACTCGGGGGGGCGCAGACGCGGCTTGAGGCGCAGCGCAGGCGGCGGAGGGGTTTGCTCGTCACTCATGAACGCCAGCAATAGCAAAAATGCCGGCGAGCGCGAAACCAAAATCGTCGGGGTCGGCTGGAAACCAAAAGTTTCACTCGCCGTCTCGACCCCGGCCAACCACGTTCGCGACTCGATTTTCAAATGACCAAACTCCTCCTTTTGTCCTGCCTCACCCTGGCACTCACCACGGGCTGCCTATTTTCGAAGAAATCGGCGAAGCCAAAGGAAAGCTCGGCGATCGCCAGCGAGGTTGATGAGAGCTTCAGAAAACGGTGGACCGAGCGCCGCGCCGCCGAGCTTGTCGCCCAGGGCAAGGCCGCTGACGCCGCCCGCACGCAGGCGGACAGCGAGTTTCGCGAGCGCTACGAATTCACCCAGGCGGCCAAGAAGAAGTAGTTCCATCCGGGCCCGGCCGGAGTCACGCGAACCTCACCGGCGTGTCCTCGCCCACCCACACTCCCGCCCAGGTCCGCGGCGCGCTGGCGGCCGCGCTCTGTCATTTCCTGTGGGGGCTCGCGCCGCTGTATTGGAAACAACTCGTCGGCATCAACGCCCTCGAGCTCATCGCGCACCGGCACGTCTGGTCCCTGGTTTTGCTGCTTGTGCTGGTCGGCG
>JBIJCX010000271.1:0-11916 GCA_044344465.1 Opitutaceae bacterium | reverse complement strand
ACGCTCCCGCCAGCGTTGCAAATTGGCCGCTTGCCGGGCCTTCTTGCACACTGGTTTTGTACAGTAAAACTGGTTGTGGCGGTGCCGGTAATCCGGATCAAATAATTCTGTGCAGTGCAGGCAGTTCCGGGGCTCGGTTACGGGCATCGTCCGCCAGCTTCAACCCCCGTCCAACGAGCCACTCAATCCCGTTGAAGAAAGCGTCCGGTGGGGAAGTAAATCGACCCTCGGAAGTAAATCTCTTTTGGAGAAGTTCCAGGAAGTAAATCGACCCGAAGTAGATGCCGAACATCAAACCGCCAGGATCAGCGGACTATCAAGCCGCTGCTGGCACCTGTGGGCGCTGCGCCAAAGTGGCGCGTTCCTAATCCCACCGTCAGGGAAACAACCCGTACCACTGCGGGCCATTCCCGCCGTTCGCTTAAGGAGCCAGCGAGTATTTGGTGCTGCGCCCGCCGCTGGTGCCGCGCAGCACGATTCCGGCATCGGCCAAGGTATTGATGTCTCGGAGCGCCGTATCCAACGAGCACTTGGCGATCTTCGCATAGCGGGACGTCGAGAATTCTGGTTCGGGACCATCCAGCAGTTGATTGACCACGGCGCGCTGTCGGTCGTTGGCCTGGAACTGGCCGTTGATGCGCTCCCACGCGACCGATTTCCGGAGAATAACCGCCAGTGCAGTCTCCGCGCCCTGAATCGCGCGGTCCATGCAGTCGAGGAACCATAGCAACCAGCCCGTGATGTCCATGCCTCCTTTTTGGGTTTTCTCAAGGGTCAGGTAATACGCCTTCTTGTCGGCCTCGATCTGCGTGGACAGGCTATAGAACCGCGCGGGTGACGCCTCCGCTCTGGCCAGGGCCATGTCGGCGATTGCCCGGCTGACGCGACCGTTCCCATCTTCAAATGGATGAATCGTGACAAACCAGAGGTGGGCCACGCCGGCGCGCAACACTGGGTCCAGGCCATCCCGTCCCTCGAACCATTTTAGGAATGCAGCCACCTCTCGAGGCAGTCGCTCGGCACTCGGAGCCTCGAAGTGGATGTGCTTGCGATGGATCCGGTCACGACTAATCGGCCCGGACACGACCTGCATGGGATCGAGTTCCGCGGTGCGCCACTTACCCACGAGAACGCGCCGCAGACCGCTGCGACCGGCGGGAAAAAGCGCGGCCTGCCACCCGCACAAGCGGTCAGCGGTCAGCGGTGCAGCGAAATTCTGCGTGGCATCGACCATCATTTCGACGACGCCTTCGACGTCATGGCTTGCTGGCATGTCGCCCCCGAAGTCCAAACCGAGGCGACGTGCGATCGATGAGCGGACCTGGTCGGCCGGAAGAATGGAGCCCTCGATCGCGCTCGATTTGACGACATCGGACGTGAGATTGGTGAGACTGGCTTCTGCCCGGAAGCGAAGGCCCAGTCCCTCCATCCTGCCAAGCAAGTGCCCCTGCTTATGCCGAACAGCAGCCAGCACCGGCAAAAGCTCGCCCTCGTCCCAGGAGAACTTGGGCCAGTGGGGATCTTGATGGATGTAGCGCATGGCGCTTTGTCCGTACGTGGTGCGGTGATTGCAAGGCTATTCACCGCAAATACTGCGGTGATTAAATGACCTATTCACCGCAAGCGTCCAGCAGGGGAACGGCCGAGACCGGTGCTTTGCGGGGGCGAAATACGGCTGTTTCAAACCAACGTTTCGGAAAACACGCCTAATCAGGAGCAAAGGCGTTGCGCCGCTTCACGTCAGGCGGCTTCGGAGTCGCTACGCGTCCAGCTTGAGAAACGCCGCGGCGTTTCTCCACGCGATCTTCTCGTGATCCGCGGCCGGCAGCGCTTCGAGGTTCGCCAGCTTCACGAGCGAGGGGCCGACGTAGTCGAACGGCATGTGCGAGCCAAAGGCGATCGCTTCGACGCCGATCGTTTCGATCAGCTTGGGCACATCTTTGAACGCGAGCACATGGAGGCGGGCGAAATCGATCAGGCAGCGGCCCTTCAGCCCGGCGTCGATGAGGCGTTTGCCATCGAGACCGGCCCAGTTCGTCAAAAGGAATTTCAGATCGGGAAAGGCCGCGGCCGCCTCGGCCACCGCGGCGAAATTAAGATCCTCGGCCTTGTCCCAGTGATGGCGCTGCCGGCGATCCTCCAGCCGCTGCGTCAGCACCACCGGCAATTTGTACCCGGCGATGCGCTTGAGCGCGGCGCGGCCGAGATCATCGCCCAGGCGATAGCCGTGGTGCTCGGGCATCAGCGTGACGGCTTTCATCTTCCATTTCTCCACCGCCTCCTCGATGTCGCGCTCCCAACCGGCGTATTTCGGATTCACCGTCGCGACGGGCACGAGGCGATCTCGGTGGCGCTGTACGCTTTCGAACAGTTCCTCGTTGCCGCGATGGGCATCGCGGTAGAAAACGGCGTGCAGCGAGGACACCACCGCTCGATCGATTCCGTTGCGGTCCATCAAGCCGAGCAGCGCAGCGGCCGTGGTGTGGCGCAGCTGCCGGAACGGATAGTGCCCGAGGGAGGCATTGACATCGATAATCATGCGCGGCGGCGGTCGAAGATGCGCTGCAGGTTGCGCCAGAAAATATCCTCGCGCTGTTCGGGCGTGAGGTCGGCGGAGAGAATCTTGCCCACGCAACCCTCCATGGTCGTGTCGGTGGCGAACAGCACGCGCCGGTGGCCAAGTTCGCGCACGCACATCTCGATGGTCGGTGCCTCCAGCACGCTGCCGCTCGTGTCGATATAGACATTGGGGCAGTCGCGCAGCCCCTTGATCGCCCATTCCCAGTCACCGCCACCATTCACGTGGCCGAGGATGAGGAGGAGCTCGGGATACCGGCGCGAGAGGGCGCAGAAGTCGTGCGAGTCGGAGGTCTTGGGCTGCAGCGCGAGCGTCTTCGGATCGGTGAGATGCGCTGAGTGGCCGAGAAACGGAATCCCGCGCTGGATGCATCTCTCCGCGATCGGATAAATGGCGGGATCGGAGAATTTAAACTGGTTGTACAACTTTATGCCGATCATGCCGGCGTCGAGGCACCGCTCGATTTCGTCCAGCGCCGCCGCGCCATTGCCGGGTTGCACGAAGCACTGGCCGACGACGGTGCCGGGGTAGCGCTTCATCGCGGCAATTACGGCGTCGTTGGCGGCCCGGACCACTTCGATGTCGGCCAGCGCGCCCGCAGTGACGGGATGGGACGAACAGAGCTTCTCGATGCCGAGCTTCCGCGCCGCCTCAATCAGGTTTTCGGCCCGGCTCCAGTCGACGTTGGGTCGGGGCGCCGAGGCGATCGAAATGTGGGTGTGCGCATCGAACTTGCGCATCGTCCGCCAGTTCTTCGGCAGGCCAACGGGCTGGTCGCTTTGCCTTTTGCCGGCGTCACGGGCAGCCGCCGCAGCCTTGGATGTTGACCCGCCGACGGCGGCGAGGCTCAGCGCGCCCAGACTCGTGCCGGCTTGCTGGAGGAATTTGCGGCGACTCGATTCCATGGGGAGAGGAAGGATGGGAGACCGGATCGGCCGAAAGGGAAAGGAGTTTTCTGGGGATGGGAAAAGCCCGGCGTCGCGGGCGAAGAGGGGAGGAGCCTGCCCAGGGCAAAATCGTAACTATACTTGGCGCCAGAGTTGTTTGCGGATCAAGGCATCCCGGCGCTCACGCGCAGGGCTACAATGAACGCGTAGCCCGCCGCGTGAGCGGCGGGACCGAAGGTACGCCCGTGAAAAATTGTGTCGCTGGGTGTATCGATCCAAAATCAACGCAGCAGGCCGGCCACATCCTGGCGGGCGACCTCGAGCATGCGGTGCATGAGTTCGCGCGCGTCGAGATCGCAGTAGTTGCCGATGTGGCCGACGATGCCGTTGAGCTGGCGCGACTCGACCTGCGCGATGAAGCGCGACAAATCGCCGCTGAGCTCGATCGCTTCGGTCATCGGCATCTGCCCGGCGGCAAGTTCGGCGCTGCGCCCGGGCCACCAGCGGGCATCGACGAGGTCGCGGCTGATGTGCTCGATGAGGGCCGTCTCGACCCCGCCGGCATGCATGTCGCCCCGGGCGCTGGAGAACTCGGCGAGCGGCTCGTACAGCCAGCGGAACGCCCAGCGCGCGCAACGGCTGCGGCGCAGACCCTCCTGGATCGCCTGGCGATGCACGAGCGAGCCGTGGACATCGGCGACGTATAAGGACTCCGGTGACATCCAGTCGACGACGGCGTTCACGAAGCCGCAGACATAGCGCGTGACCAGCGGCGGCGTGAGATCGATGCTCAGCCCGAAAGGCAGGCCCCAGGTGAGGTGCCCGTAATCGACCGGCGGACCGACGACCAGGCCGTCGGTCTGGGCCGCGAGCTGGTGCAGGACGGCGTAGCTCTGGATCGTGTCGGTGGCGAGCGGCAGGTGCGGGCCGTGCTGCTCGACCGCCGTGTCGATGCTGAAGGCGAGGATCTTTGGCTGGCGCGCCGGCGGCGGGTGTCGCTGGACCGGCAGCTCAACGATCTCGAAGGAGCCGCGATAATCCGCGCGGTCCTGCGTGCCCTCGGAGAACGGGAAGCAGCGGCGGATCTGCGGTACCAGCGCGGACTTCAGATCCGTGTCGAGCGCCTCATGGTAGAGGGGCGGGAGCACCAGCGGGGCCAGTGCCGCGAGCTGTTCCGGCCGCGTGCCGAGCGAGCAGATCGGCAGCACCATCCGGTCGGTGGCGGCGCGTTTTTTCAGCTCAGGCAGCGAATACCCGGCCACCCAAGGGCCGGTGTTGATGTGAGTCGGCAGGAACGGAGTGAGAGGTTGGGGGAGCATGGGAGGGATTTCTTGAGTTCTGATTGTGGCCCAGGAGATTTCCGGGACATTCAAACCTTTGGCCCACGGAACACACGGAAAACACGGAAGGAGACGTTTCACTTCCTTTGATGGCGCGGTGGGATGTCCGGGATTGGGGTTTCCGTGTCTTCCGTGTGTTCCGTGGGCAAGAAGAGTTAGAGGAATTGAACCCGATGCCGCGGTGAGTCATATCAGGGACTGACCTTCACCGTCCGGCTGCCGCTCGCCGGCAGATCGAGCCGCACGGAAAGAATCGTGAAGCGTTGGTCGTCGCTCTCGATGGCGCTCTCCCTCTGGCCGCCCTCGATGCGGTATTCTCCCCTCGGCAGCACGAAAACCAGACGCGCGCCGGGGAAATTTTCCTCCAGCTCGTTATCGACTCGCGCCATCACCGTCGCATGCGTGCCGTCGTTGGCCGGATCGAATGCCACGCGCACCGGTGGCCGGGCCTCCCGTTGGAACGGAATCGGTGCCGAGGCATGGCCGCGATAGGTGTAGGAGATTGGCCGGTGATCCTTGAACCGGATCAGGCGGAAGCTCGCGCTGTTCGCCTTCCCGGCGCGGACGGTGGGAGTCGCACCGATCTTCGCGATCGTGGGTCCCGGACCGTGCGCATCGTGGATCAGGGCGATGCGATGCCGGTCGAGCAATTCCGACACCGGTGCATTGGGTTCGAACGCGTTGATGATTTTGCAGGGCACGGCGGCACGGGCGGCGAGGAGGTGCTCGGCCTCCGCGGTGCCCGCATCCCAGGGCCGGCCGAAATTCAGCACGCTCAGCTCCGGGCCGAAGTCGACCATCCCGACGGGCTCACCAAACCACGGCGTCGCCTCGGGGCCGCGATGGTTGCCAAAGTTAACCACGAACGGGATCTCCAAACCGTAGAGCGCCCCCGCGACGTAGGCCGGATTGGCTTCGTTCGAGATCAGCACCATGTCGGGGGCGAGCAGGTTCGCCACCGCGACCAACCGCGCGAGGTATTCGGCCTGGAACTGGCCCCACGTGTCGAGGTGGCCGAAGGTGAGGAAGACGGGGTCGCGTGGAAAACGGTCCACGACGACCACGCAACGCCGCGATCCGACCGTGTGCGTGCCCTGCTTGCTGGCCAGCCGCACCTCGAGATCGTAGAGCCCGGCGGGGAGTCCGGCGGGCAACGTGACGACGCCCTCCCGGTGATAATAAAACGCGGCGGCCTTGTCCTCGGCGAACGCGCACGGACGGGAAATCGTGGCGGGGCCCTGCTGGCGTACGAGCCGGGCGCCGCGAATCTCGTCCTTATTGCCTTCGAACCGCGCGCGGAATTTCCCGCCCGGGCCGCAGATTACCGGCCGGCCGAGCGCGGGAAACTTGAAGTCGTCCACTGGCACGTCCCACTCGCGAGGCAGAAAGACCGGCGGCAACACGGTCTCATCTCCGGCCCGGATGGCGATGCCTTCCTGGCGCCAGGTCTTCCAGCCCATCGCGCGAAGCTCGAGGGCGTAGTTGTCCCCCGGCGGCAGCCCGGCGAGCCGGCATTGGCCCGTGAGCCAGTTGCGGAGCAGCGCCTCGCGCACCACCCGGCCTCCCTGCGTCAGGATCGCCCGGACGTCGATCAACGCGCCGTTGTGATCGCCGCTGACAACAAGAGCGAGGTCGCCCGTCGGGGCGGCGAGGACGCGAAATCCCGTGATGCGGCAGCCCGCTCCGGCGCCGTCCCGGCGATGCACCAGCCGGATGCGATGCTCCTCGTCTCCCGTGGAGCGCAACAGCACCACGTCGCGGTCTTCGGCGCGGGGGCGAACGATGCGCGTTTTGACGCCGTCGACGAAGACCTCCAGCAGGCCGAGTTCCGGTGGCCCGTAGTTGTTGGTCGGCGTCAGCGTGTCGAGACCAAGGACGAGGCCGCGGCCGCGGTAGGAAAGCTCGAGCGCGGCGCCCTCCTCGATGGTGGCGAGGGCGGAGGCGGCGGCGTAGCGGTGACTGGTCCACGTCCACGCGCCGGAGCGCTGGACCCGGGGGGTGTCGTTTGCCGACCACGTCGCATCGGGCCCGGAGGAGGCGAATGCCGGCGAAACAAGAGCGAGACCGAAAAGGAACGTTCGTATCCGCATGACTGTGGTGGAGAGTAGCGCGCGGAACCGTCTTGGCGTCAATTCGCGCGGTGGAATTTCCTGACTTGGCATGGGGTCTCGATCATCGGAACCGCGTGTTTTTGCTCCCCTTTGCCCGGTTGGAGCATTGCATCCAATCTCGCGTCCCGTGTCGTCCCTCGCCAGAAACTTGGCAACAGGAAACGCTCATGCGAACCATCCTTAACCGGATCCATTCAGTCGAAACCCATTCCCGGAGTGTAGGGCAACAGCTTCGTTGTAGCCCGCCGCGTGAGCGGCGGGAGTGCGGGAGGTCCCTGCGCTCACGCGCAGGGCTACAAAGCCCGACGTTTCTTCCCGTCCGGTGCAAAACCCGTTTTGCGGTTGGGGCTGCATCGTTGCGGTTAAGCCTCTCTTGCGCGATCGGATGGATGGCGTCGGCGGCGGAACCGGCAACGCCGCGAGCCTCGTCCGAAATCCATCGCTACGTCGTATCCAGTTCCGGCGATACGTATCGCGTCCCATTGTCCCGGGCCGTCCTCAACCGCTCGGTCACGATCGCCAACCTCGGCGCGGACCCGGTCGTGAATCCGCGGCTGGTTGCCAATGGCAAACGCGACTGGTTTAGCACGGCTGACCTCCTGGCCGGGATCATCGCTCCCGGCATGTCCGACCGCGACAAGGCGCTGGCCATCTGGCGCTTTCTGGTGGACCACCGGTATCACGATGCACCGGCGCACCCGGACATCGAGATGCACGATCCGGTCCGGTTTCTCAACGTCTACGGCTACGGGTTCTGCGACGACTCGGCGACCAACTTCATGGTGCTGGCGGAGCAGGCCGGCCTCAAAGCCCGCGTGTGGGGTTTGTCGGGCCATGTCGTGCCCGAAGCCTTTTTCGAGGGCGGCTGGCGCCTGCTCGATCCCGATGGGAAGATTTATTACCTGGAAGACGACGGCCATGCCATTGCCGGTGTCAAGACGCTCGAGCAGCGCCCTGATTTGATCCGCAAGTATCCCAGTCCCTATTACACTGACGCGGAAAAGCTCGTCGCGATCTACACCACGACCGGGGACAACCAGCTGGCCGACGGATACCGGAAGAAGTCCGAGGCGGTGCACACGCTGGCCTTCACCCTGCGGCCCGGCGAAGCGCTGACGCGCCACCACGGCAACTGGGGACTCTTCTTCTCGAGCTACGACAAAATCCGCGAACCCCGGGACACGGCGCGGGAACGTTTTGGCAACGGCACGTTCGTCTTCGAACCCGTTTTCAAGCACGACACCTTCCGGCGTGGCGCCGTGCTGGCGGGCAACCTGCGCGTCGAACGTGCGGGCGAGGCCTGGGTGCTCGCCTCCGACCGGGGCGAGGGTGCCCTCGTCTATCGCTTTGCCAGCCCGTATCCGTATTTGGATGGGGCGGTGAAGATCGCGGGACGTGGCCGCGTCGCGCTCGCGTTCTCCGAGAACGGCGAGGCCTGGACCGACGTATGGACGTCCGCGCCCGGCGCCGTGGTCGACACGACGGTGCGGATCGGCGGCTACTTCCGCACCCGCACGGGCCGCCCGACCTACGCGTATTATCTCAAGCTGATCCTCGACGGCCAGGTTGAGGGCCTGCACTTTCAGAGTGACATCCAAGTCGCCCCGGCCTCACTGCCGGCGTTGGCAGCAGGGGAGAATACGATTCGCTATCGCGATGAATCCAAGGGCGCGCGCCGCGTGAGCATCGAGTTCGCCTACGATACCGGGGCAGCCAGGTAGCACCCCGTCGTCAGGTGCCCGTGTTGCCGGGGCGAAGGCTCCCTCGTGCCGATAACCCAATGGGTTGCCCTGTGGCGGGCGGATACGGGGGTGCGGTTGGCGGTGCCAAATGCTTGAGCACTGCGGAACCCGGCAAACGCTCAACATTCAACTCTTAACGCTTAACTCTCAAGTTAGCGGCACCTTGAGCGTTGAGCGTTAAACGTTGAGCGTGGAGAGTTTTTCCAAGCTTAAACTTTTGAACTCCACCTTTGGCCGGCGCGACCGCCAACTCGGAGCTGCGCCCGGCTGAGGTGGTGAGCACAAGAAACGGTTGCGGACGGGACGCTCCCGCGGTGTGCTGCGGAGCAGATTCGATCAACCCCAAGGAACCATGCATGCCAGACTGTCCGTTGTCCTGTTGTCATCCCTCATGCTTGCCCCGGCATTGGCAGCGGCCGCAGCGCCTGACGCCCGCAACACCGACGAATCAAAGGTGGGCACTTATACGCTGCCGGAGACTCTCGTGACCAAGGACGGCCGGCGCGTCACCGATGCCACCCTCTGGCGCCAGGTCCGGCGCGGCGAACTGCTCGAGGATTTTGCCACGAGCACGTACGGCCGCACGCCGGCCATCCCGGTGAAGTTGCGCGCCGAGACGATGGCGACGCGCCGTGACGCGGTCGACGGCCTCGCCACGCGGACGATCGTGCGCCTGCGCTTCTTCGCCGACCCGGCGGCGCCGCAGGTGACGCTCATGCTCTACGTGCCCAACGCCGCGCGGGGGCCCGTGCCGGTTCTGCTCGGGCTCAACTATTACGGGCTCGCCGCGGTGGAGCCCGATCCGGCGTTGCCGCTTACCGACCAGTGGATGCGGCCGATCGCGAGCATGGGCATCGTGAACAACCGGGCGACGGAGGCGACCCGCGGCATCCATGCCTCCCGTTGGCCGCTCGCGCTCGCGCTGCGCCGCGGCTACGCGGTGGCGACCTACTATTACGGCGACCTCGAACCCGATCACCCCGCTGGCTGGCGCGACGGCCTGCGCGGCTATCTGCTGCGGCAAGAGGGGCGCACGGCGCGGGGCCCTCACGAGTGGGGTGCGATCGGCGTCTGGGCGTGGGGGTTGAGCCGCGCGCTGGATCATCTCCAGACCCTGCCGGCCATCGATGCGCGCCGGGTGGCGGTGTTCGGCCATTCGCGTCACGGCAAGACGGCGCTTTGGGCCGGCGCCCAGGACGAACGCTTCGCGGCGGTCATCTCGAACGACAGCGGCGAGGGCGGCGCCGCGCTCGGCCGGCGCGACTTCGGCGAGCGGATCGCCGACTCGGTGCGCGTGAATATTTTCTGGTATTGCGAAAACTACCGGACCTTCGCGGGGCGCCCCGAGGCGCGGCCCGTGGATCAGCACATGTTGCTCGCCCTGGCCGCCCCGCGTCCGTTGGCGGTGGGCAGCGCAACGTTGGATCATGGGGCCGATCCGCACGGGGAGTTTCTGAGCGCGGTGCACGCCGCACCGGCGTATCGGTTGTTTGGGCACGACGGGCTGGGCACGACCGAGATGCCGCCACCCGACACCCCTGTCGGCCATCGCATCAGCTATCATGTCCGTACCGGGCCCCACGACATCACCGCCTACGATTGGGAGCAGTATATCAACTTTCTCGACCGGTCGTTCGCCGGGAAGCGATGATGGCGGTCCGGAAGCGGAGGCGCTGCTTTTGCGGGAATTGATAGCCTCGGGCCACGGGGTCGAGGTTGCCTATCTTGCCGGTGTGCTGCAGCAGTTGGCGCCGGACACGCATCGCGAAGCCGCCCTTGCCGCGGCCCGGGATCTGCTGGCGATGCCGCTCACGACCCGCGCGTCCAATCCGCTCGATCGCTCCGACCGCGAGTATCTTTACGGCATACTCACCACGGCCAACGATCACACCTACGTGGCCCAGGCCCGGGAGCAGTTGCTCCTGCCCGACGGACGCGTCGATCGCGGGGATCTGCAGCAGGTTTTGCGCGAGCAGTCCGTGGCGGTCGCCGCGCAGGCGTGGCATGATTCCCGCATCGCGCCAGACGAAAAGGACCTCCCCTCCGCCCGCCCACTTGTCATCCATTAGATGACAAACCGCGGGGGCGACGGTGTGGTTGGCCGCGGAACGGTCGTGGATTGCCTGGTTCTCGTCTTGACCGGGTCCTCGTCGAAGTTGGCGTGCGTGTGCGTGATCAAGACGCGGTCCTTCCTCACGAGCACCGATGGATACGTTTCAGCTCTGGAGATAGATCTCTCAGCGCTGAACTCTCAGCTCTCAACGGCATGGACACGGCTCAGCCCATGTGCCGCCGCGCGAGCAGGGCCACGAGGCGGGCGCCGAGGACGAGGGCGAAGAGCAGCAGTACGACGCCGGACCACCGCTCCATTTGCAGCAGCTTGTGCTCCGTCAGCCGGCCGCGCCCCAGCGAGACGCCGTAGCTGAGCAGCAGGAACCAGACGAAAATGCCGACGGTGGCCCCCGCGGCGCAGGCGAGTTTGCTCGGCCAGTTCGGCGCCATCCAGTCGTGCGCGATCAGCGTCGAGCCGATTGCGATCCAAAAAAAGAATACGCCCGGGTTGCCGAGGCAGCGGACGAAACCGATCCAGAAGGCCGCGTGCGGGTGAAATTGCCGCTCGACGACCTCCTCGCTGTGGCTTCGGACGGGGAGCGCCTTGGCCCGGATGAAATTCAGCCCGAGGTACAGCATGAACAGGAAGCTCACGAGTTCCATGGCGCCCTTGATCAACGGCGCCGTGAAGAGTTGGGCGAAACCGGCAAACGCGGCCACGCAATAGATCGCCTCCATCAGCGTTGCGCCCAGGCCGATGAGGAATCCCCACGCAAAACCGCGGCGCGCGCCCTCGTTCAGGATCGTGAGATTGATCGGACCGACGGGCACGGCCGAGACGAACCCGCACACCGCGCCCGCGAGTGCCGGCCAGAGGTAGGTGCCGATGGCGATCATGTCGGCGTCGCGCTTGAAGCCGCAACCGCGCCCGCCTCATGCGTGTTCATAGTCGTGCTCGATCGCCATGGGAGGAAGACCCGGCAAAGGATCGGAAGTTGCCTGGCGTGGCAAGCGCGTTCTCAAGCACGCGGGTTCGCGGGCCGAAGGGGACAGGCCGAAACTTGAAACAGCCCGCGCACTTCTACTGCCGCACGGAAGTTACCGCAGCTCACTGCTGTCCGGTCATTGAAGGGTGTGTATAATGCATAAAGCTTATTATCAGTTACTTAACGGACCGGAAGTTTCGCCGCGATTTCAGCTCGGCCA
>JBIJCX010000604.1:0-3409 GCA_044344465.1 Opitutaceae bacterium | reverse complement strand
CTGAGCGCATATGAGCCGCGGTCGACGACTTCGCCGTCGAAAGAAACTGCGTAGACGCCGGCACCAAGTCTGATTTCGATTTTTCCGGTCACGAAGTCCGGGGCCTTCATGCCATCGAGTTCGGCCCGGATCATCTGCCAGGTGCCGTCAAGCAGGGTTTGGGCATCGATCATGTCGCCGGCCTCGGTGGCGCCAAACGTCGCGGCCCGCCTAACCCCGCTTCACGAGGTCGCGCGGGGCAATCTCGAGTGGCGGTGGCTCGGGTAGTTCCTTCGCTCCCTTGGCGCCCAGTTCGGCGAGCTTGCGGGCGCCAGGTAGCAGCGTGCTCTCGTAGGAGCCCACGGCCCGGTTATAGTGGCCCAAGGCCGACTTGAGTCCGGAGCCGACATTTTCGATGTGCTCGGCGAAGGTGGCGACACGATCGTGAAGCTCGCGCCCCAGCGCGGCAATGGCATCGGCGTTTTTCGATACGGATTCCTGGCGCCAACCGTAGGCGGCGGCTTTCAACAGCGCGATCAACGTGGTTGGAGTGGCGAGCAGGACCCGACGCGAGAGGGCTCGATCCATGAGCGAGGTGTCGGCCTGAAGCGCGGCGGTGAGAAAGTGATCGCCGGGCAGGAAGAGCACGACGAACTCGGGGGCCGGTTGAAACTGCTCCCAGTAGTTCTTTGCGCCCAGGGCGTCGATGTGCCCGCGGACTTTTTGCGCATGCTCAAGCAGGCGTGCGGCCCGCACGTTTTCATCGCTGGTGTCGCCGGCGGCGCGAAACGCCTCGAGCGGCGTCTTGGCATCGACCACGATCCGCTGGCCGCCGGGGAGGCGCACGACGAGGTCGGCCCGGAGTCCACCCGAGGATTCCTGTTCGGTGAAGTCGCAATACGGGAGCATGTCGGCCATCTCGACGACCCGGCGGAGCTGGAGTTCGCCCCAACTGCCGGCGTAGGTGGTTGAGCGCAGGGCAGTCGAGAGTCGCGCGGCTTCGGACTGCAACTGCAGTTGGGCGTGACTGAGCGCCTTGAGCTGCTCGCCGAGTGCGCCGTACGCACCAGCTCGGGCCTTTTCGATCTCCGAAATCTTGGTGTCAACCTTCTCGAGGGACTCGCGAATGGGTTTCACCAGTGCCTCGACCGCCTGCCGCCGCTGGTCGAGGTCGCCAATCGATTGCTGTTGCAGCTGGCCAAACGCCTGTTTCGCCTGCTCGAGAAAATCGGCGCGGTTGACCCGCAAGGCATCAGCCGAGAGCGCCTTGAACTCGTTGCTCAACCGCGCTTGCGCGGCGCGCTCGGCCTCGAGATGGGTGGAGAGTTCGGCGTTCAGCGTGGCCAGGCGACCGGCCTCGGTACGCAACGGACCGAGTTCGGACGTGAGGCGCGCAACATCCTCCTCCCGGGCTCGCAACCGTTCGCAGAGGGCGGATTCACGCGATCGCAGGAAGAGCCAGACCATGGCGGCGGCAAGGGCAGCGACTACGAGGATGATTGTAAAATCCACGTAAAGACACTCGGCCTGCGGCTTGGGCGAATCAATCCTTGATGGGTGCCTTGACACGCGAATTTCCGGTCTGCAAACAGCAGCCTGCCTTCCGGCTTGGCCGGAAGCATCGCCAACCATTGCTCCTTCGCTCACATGCTGACCGAAAAATCATCGGCTCTCGCAACCTCAGCACCATCCGACGATCCGCGTGTAGTGTTAGCTGAACCGGTGGAAAAACCGTTCGTGCTGGTGGTGGACGACGAGTATGGTCCCCGGGAATCGATTGCGTTTAGTTTGGCGGCGGACTTTTCGGTCGATACCGCAGAGCGGGCGAAGGAGGCGTTGGCAAAGATCCAGGCGCGGCCTTATGCGGCAATCGTGCTCGATATCCGGATGCCGGAAATGGACGGGATCCGTGCGTTGGAGGAACTGCGCAAGCTGGATCCGTATGTGTCAGTGATCATGTTAACCGGGTACGGTACGTTGCTTACGGCCCAACAGGCCATGGTGGCGGGGGCCAACCAGTATCTGCGCAAGCCGCCGGACATTCCGGAGTTGATCGGGGCGGTGCAGAAGCAGGCGCAGGCGACCCGGCTGCGACGGGCGCAGGCGGCAGCGACGCGCGAAGCCCACGAGATCAACACGGCGCTCAAGCGGGAGATTGAACAAAACGAGCCGCAAATCTGGCAGGCGCGCGCATCGGTCGAACTGGTGCACGACTTGAACAATCCGCTGACGGTGGTGATTGGTTACGCGTCGTTGGTGGCGGAGGAGGCGCGGCTGCTCGGGCACAGCGACCCGGAGCTCGGCCGGAAACTCGCTGATTATGCCGGAATGGTCGAGAAGGCGGCGGAGTACTGCCACCATTTGTCCGAAAACTGGCGCCGGGCGTCAAAGCAGGCGACGGAGTTTTTGCCGATCGATCTGGTGCAGGTTGCGCAGGAGGTGCGGCAAGTGATTTTCTTCGGGAATGTGGCAATCCAGTGTACAGGCTTGGATGAGGCGTGGGTGCGCGGTTCGAAGTTCGAGTTGATGCGAGTGCTGCAGAATTTGTTCAAGAACTCACTCGACGCCGGTGCGACTCGCGTGCTGGTCACCTTCGTGGTGCGGAGCGGGCAACTCGAGATGGCGGTGTCGGATAATGGATCGGGCATGGACGCCGATCGGGTGAAACGTGCCTTGCACGGGGGCTTCAGCACCAAGTCCATGGGGACGGGACTGGGTCTGAGCATTTGCCGGCACCTGATCGCGACGCATGGCGCGACCTTTGGTTTGGAGTCTGTGGTGGGCCGGGGTACGACGGCCAGGATGATCTTTCCCGTCGCATCGCCGGGATGAAACGACGCCGGGTGAAAATCACGGGTATCGGGCCGGTCACTCCGGCGGGAATTGGCAGAGAGGCGTTTTGGCAGGGCATCTTGGAACCGGTGAGCAGGATTCGGCCTTTCAGCGATCTCGGCCCCGAACACGGACCGTTTGTCGCCGCATACATAGACCGCTTCAATTTCGCGAAGTATGCCGATCGTTCAGCGGTGCCGAGAGCAGCGGCCCGACATACCTTGTTCGCGATAACTGGAGCCGTGCTCGCCCTTCAGGACGCAAAACTTTCGAATGCCGAACTCGCCAGTGCGCGATGTGCCGTCGTGTCGGGCTCATCCATCATGGATTTTGGTGGACCGATTCACTCGATGGATTCAGTGCGAAACCGTGGTGTAAGGATGGCGCAACCGCGAGTTCTCTACTCCGCTGGCATTGGAAGCGTGCCAACTGCCATTAGTCAGGTGCTTGGTGTGACTGGACGCACTATGGCAATCTCGAATCAGTGTAGCTCTGGTCTAGACGCAATTGGCTACGCGGCCTCACTCGTGAGCGCTGGTGAGGTGGATATTGCAGTTTGCGGTGGGACAGAGGCGCCTCTACATCGATTCCCTTTAAT
>JBIJCX010000270.1:0-11953 GCA_044344465.1 Opitutaceae bacterium | reverse complement strand
CTCCTCGATGCACAACACGCGGGGTGGCGCGGGATCAAACGCCAGCGCCAGCACGCCCAGAAGATAAAGCGCGCCCTGCGACAACTCGGCCGCCGCGATCAGGCCCTCCTCGGCCAGCCGCAGTCCCAGTCCAATGCGGTCGTCGGCGTGCTCAACCAGTTCCAGCGATCGAAATTCCGGCATGATTCGTTGCATCTCCGCCATGAGACCCTGAAACGCGTCCGGCATGCGTTCCCGCATCGTGGCGAGCACCGCGGCAAGGTTTGCCCCATCGGGGAGCAACTCCACGCTGTCGCTCCTTTGTGCCGGCACCCCCATCGCCCGGTGATCGAGCACGTAACTCCTGATTCGCGCGACCTCGGCCTGCAGCATGGCCCACCCGGGCGCGTTGGCCGGGGCGATCTGGAATACGTCGCACATCACCTCGGAAACGCAGCCGAGCCGCACGACCACGGCATCAAAAGGAGGCGCGAAACGAAACTCGATCTCGGGTCCACCGTCCCGCTGGAGCGGTCCGTCGGCGGACTGCGGTGGCGACTTTGAGAGCGTCCGCAACTGCAGCAACGCCTGGATCAAACTCGTCTTGCCACTGCCGTTGGGTCCAATCACGAGGTTGAACGGACCGAGCGCGAGGCCGGTCGCCCGGAGGGCCTTGAAATTTCGGAATGCGATCGATGCGATCACGGTGACAGATTCAGCAAATATGCCCTCGACCGCCAGCCCTCAATCGCACGGTTCCTGGCGGGCTCGGCGGCAATGGGCGTTCGGCGGACCCTGGGGATACACGCACAGACCCGCAACAAGAACTGCGACGGTTAGCGAAGCCGAACGCAGCGTGAAATCATGGAGACAGTTAGATCTTTCCTGTCGCCACCTCACACTTGACCGTGACAACTGGTGGCGGGGTGCCGTTTCGCACCTGCAACATCATCTGCACATCGCGATAACCCTTGCGGCGGCCAATCACTTCGTAATCACCGGGCAAGATCTTGACCGACATGCTTTCAATCTGACCGAGCATGCGGAAATTCGAGATCTGCACCCACGTCTTGCCATCGCCCCTGAACGTCACTTCGACCGGTTGGTTTTGCGACATGAGCATCGCATGGAGCTGCTGCACGCGGTCGCTGTTGACGAGATAGGCCGGCTTTACCGCCATCGCGTTGTTGAACATGCGGATTGCGGCCTGGAACTCATTCTTGTTGGCCAGCTGTTCGGCGTTTTCGATGTATTTTTCGTATTGTAGCAACGCGCGAATGACCGCCCCGCTGCGGATATAACCTTCCTTTGCGTCGGCCAGGTCCGGCTCAAGCCGCAGCGTCTCATTGTAGGCGTCGCGCGCCTCCTTCCACTGGTGCTGATTCTCGTAAGCGTAGCCCTTGGCGAGTGCTTTCTGTACCGCCTCCTTGTGCGCATTCTCACGGGCGGACTTCAACATCGCCTGGACGTCCGGCTTCTTCGGGTAAACGCGCAATGCGTTTTCCGCTTCGGTTACAACCTTGGCCCAGTCCTTGGCCTTGAACGCGGCATCCGCGGCCGATTTCGCGGCGGCAAATTTGGTTTCCTTCTCCAACCGCGCCGCCCGGGCCTGCCCTTCCTGGGCGACCGCCGAAAATCCGTCGAGGGCGAACGCCTTCTGGAATGACTCCGCCGCCTGGGCGAACTGCCCCTGCTTTTCGAGCTCCTCGCCATGGCGAATGAGTGCATGAACGCGGTCGATATTCTCCGACCGCTTGAGGCCCTGAATCCCCAATTCGTTGCCAGGTGATTTCTCGAGCGCTGCTTGGAAGGCCCGCCTCGCCTCCTCGCGTTGCCCTTTGGCCAAGGCCATCTGGCCTTGCCGCAGACTTTCGCGAATGTGATCATTCAGCCCCTGTTCCGCTTTCTTGAGCTCGGCCATTCCCCGGTCAAAGACCTTCTTGGCTCCCGTAAAATTACCGTCATTGACCAATTGCCGGCCGGCACCCGCCGCTTCGAATGCAGCCTCGAGCGAACCCGGGACCAGATCCCTCGCTATCTCCAAATCCTTGATTCGCAGTAAAATGGCATCGTAGGCCTGCTTGACCTCACCTTTAATCTTAACATTGCGACTGAACGCATCCATGTCGCGATTCAAGGAGTCGAACACGGAGAACGCTCTGGCGTATTCGTGGCCCGCCAGCAGCGCCTCGCCATCGTCGAATGCCTTCTGCATCAGGATGAGCTGCTGTAACTGGACGGGATGATCCTGCGGCATCCGCCGCAACCCGCCTAATGCCTTCGACGCGAGTTCGTGAGCCTGCTCAGCTTTCGTCTGACTGACAAACGCCGTGTTCGCGTCCGCGACATTGGGCACGCCCGCGGTCTGCTCGGCCTGGGGCCGGAAAATGTCCGGCCCGAGCACGAACTTGGCCGCGCGAACGGCAATGGCAGCGGCAAACAGCAGGCCAAAAAATCCGCCCACCGTCCACGCCAGGATGCGTTTCCACGTCCAGCGGCGCCTGACCTGCTCGCGACCGGCATCGGGGTTCCAGTGAATGATGCGGTGCTTCTTGCCGGATGAAATTTCGGGTTCCTCTGCCATTTTGATAGGTCGGGGCGGACGTTGTGGGTATCAGATATCGTGCCAATGAGACGATCGTCGGGGAAACGAAGTTGCTGAATATGGGAGAATCGTGCCAGTTAGACGAACGGCGGGGACAGTTGTTCAGTAAACGATGATGGAACTGGGGTGATTTTACGATGCGCCTAATGGCAAAAAACGCAAAGGGCATTCCAAAAAAACGGACCCTTCTACGCGCTGAACGGTCGCACGCTCGTCCCCGCGCACTTGCCAATTTGACCACCGCGAAGCAAATTGGCCCGGCGCCCCCACTCGACCTGCCATGAACGCACCCTTCCGCCTCTTCCTCGCCACCCTGGCGGCCCTCCTCCTTGCCGGCTGCTACGCCGTGCCCGTGACCGGCCGCCAAGCCATGAACCTCGTTGACGACAAGGAAGTCACGAAGATGAGCATCGGGATGTTCGACGACATGAAACGCCAGTACAAACTCTCGCGTAACCGCGAGATGACCGAACAGCTCAAGCGCGTGGGCGAGCGCATCTCGAAGGTCGTTTTTTGGGACATGCCCGATGCCGATTGGGAGTTCGTTGTCTTCGACGTCCCGCAAATCAACGCCTTCGCCATGGCCGGGGGAAAAGTTGGCGTGTTCACCGGACTGTTCAAGATCGCCAAGAACGACGACCAGCTGGCGTCGGTCATCGCTCATGAAATCGCCCACGTCACCGCCAAGCATGTGCACGAGAAACTGTCTCAGGAACTGGCCGTCGGCACCATTGGCACGGTTGGCATGATCGGGGGACTCGCCGGCGGCGCATCGGGGCTCACGGTCAACGCGCTCAGCCAAGCCTACGGGCTCACGACCACCGTCGGCGGCATGGCCTTCGATCGCAAAAAAGAGAAGGAGGCTGACTACATCGGGCTGATGTACATGGCCCGCGCCGGTTATGACCCCGAAGAAGCGATCAAGGTGCTCGAAGCACTTGATTCCGAATCGTCCAGCGCCCCGGCGCTATCGGCTTTTGCCTCCACCCACCCGACCAACTCCGAGCGCCTGATTCAGTTGCTGGACGCGATGCCGAAGGCGAAAGCCGAGCGCGCCCAAAGTGGAATTAGAGCCGCGCCCGTGATCGTCAGATAACGGCCATCAATCCGGAGTCATCTATTCCAGCGTGGCCATTTAGAGGTCCCGTGATTACCCTGGAACGTTTCCCCGTTCCGAAATAAATTCCGCGTCTTGGTGATCCAACCGGAGCGGCCGGACGAACGGGTCGTCCGGCCGCCTGTAATACCCGACTCGCACTGCCTCAATCGCGACGCGACGAGAGCAGATACAGCAGGTAAAGCAGCGAGCTCACGAACGCCGCCACATAGGTGAGCGCGGCGGCGCTAAGGGTCTGCTCCACGCCCGGCATCTCGTCCCGATCAATAATCCCGAGGTTAACCAGCTGCACCTTGGCCCGCCGGCTCGCATCAAACTCAACCGGCAATGTGACCAACTGGAAGACGGTGAGCACCGCATAGCAGAGAATCGCGACGTCCAACAGCATGCCGCTCAAACCACGGGCAAAAAAGAATCCGATCACCATCACCACGGGCAGGACGCGCGAGACGATGTTGGTCGCCGGCACGAGCGCCATGCGGAGATGCAGCATGGAGTACCCGATCTTGTGCTGTATCGCGTGTCCCGCCTCATGCGCCGCCACCCCGAGGGCGGCGAGACTCGTGCCGTGATAATTCTCCGAGGAAAGCACGAGCCGCTTGTTGATCGGATCATAATGATCGGTGAGATGACCGTCCGTCTCGTCGATCTCCACGTCGGCGATGCCCGCACTGGACATGACGGCTTCCGCGGCTTCGCGGCCGGTGATTTTGCCGCGCGACGGAATCTGGGCATTGCGATTGTAGACGCTCGAGACGCGGAATTGCGCATACAGCGAGAGAATCATCACGACGACGATCAACACCATCAGGACGCCCGGAGAGAGGAACGCCCCGGGCAGCGAGGCGAGGAGGATAGCAGTGTTCATGGCTGAAGGAGGTTGGAAGTTTGAAGAGGGAGGCTGGAAAGCGACGGTGGCCGTTGCCACCTTCGCCGGACAACTTAACAAAAACGAGCGATTTGCCAGTGCAAATCGCGCTATTTGGAAAAGGGGCAAATATTTTCCAACCGAACATCATCTCCGCCGGGTCAACGCCGCGCTCGAACCCGTGCCCGAAAACCGGGCCGCCAGAACGCCAGCCGGCCCCCCCGGGTTCCTTCCGGGATCCTTCCGGGATCCTTCGGGGAACCTTCGGGGAACCTTCGGGAAACCTTCGAGGACGGATCGAGCGAATCCTGGCGGCGAAACAGCCCAAGGATGAACCTCACGAGGACCGCCTCGGGCGTGGAGACTCGCCGCCCCACTTCAACCCAGCGGCGGCACGTCGAGCCAGCGGCGTTCGGCCCAGGACTTGAGTCCGAGTTCCGCGAGTTGCACCCCTTTCGCTCCCTCCCGCAGTGACCACGGAAACGGGTCGCCCTTCACCACATGCCGGAGAAAGAGCTCCCATTGCACTCTGAAGGCATTGTCGGAATCACCCTGGTTTGGCACCGTCGTCCAGCCATCCATGTATTTGATCGGGCTGTCGATGTCGGGATTCCAGACGCAGCGCGGCGTGGCCGAGAGATGCTGGGCAGTGCAATTGCGCAGGCCGGCGACGGCCGTGCCATGCGTGCCGTCCACCTGCAGCGTCAGCAAGTCATCACGCCGCACCCGGACACACCACGAGGAGTTGAAATGGCAAATGACGCCGTTCACCAATTCGAAGGTCGCATAGGCCGAATCGTCCGCGGTGCATTTGTAGGGCTTGCCGGCCTCATCCCAACGCTGCGGCACGTGCGTTGCGCCGAGACAGGAAACCGCCTTGATTTCGCCGAACAGATTTTGGACGACATACTGCCAGTGGCAGAGCATGTCCACGATGATGCCGCCGTCGTCTTCCTTGCGGTAATTCCAGGACGGACGCTGCAGTTTTTCATGTTCGCCCGTGAACACCCAGTAGCCGAATTCCCCGCGCACCGACAAAATTTTCCCGAAAAATCCGGTATCGATGAGATACTTCAACTTCAAGATTCCCGGCAGCCAGAGTTTGTCCTGCACAACGCCGTTCTTCAGGCCCGCCGCCGTCACCTCTTTGGCCAAGGCCAGCGCCTCGGCGGCGGTCGTCGCCGTCGGCTTCTCGCAATAGATGTGTTTCCTGGCCGCAATGGCCTTCCGCACGCCGATCGGCCGCTGGCCGGTGAGCGTCGCATCGAAATAGATCTGGTTCGCCGGATCCGCGAGCGCAGCGTCAAGGTTCGTCGAGTAACGCTTCACGCCCGCGCGGGCCGCCAGCGCGGCCAGCTTCGACTCGCTGCGCCCGATGAGGATCGGATCCGGCAGGATCACTTCCGCATCGCCGAGTTTGATGCCGCCTTGGTCGATGATGGCCTTGACCGACCGCAACAGGTGCTGGTTGGTGCCCATGCGCCCCGTGACGCCGTTCATGATGATGCCGACTTTGTGCGTAATCATATGCCCGAGTGTAAGGCGAAATCCCGCCGCGGTGTTAGAACGAATCCGACTATTGCTAGCACAAATCCGATATCGACGGGCGGCGCGCTGAACGTGAGAGTGGAGGGCGCGACCCACGGCCGCCCGGTCCGGGGCGTGGCGCTCAACTCTCACCCCTGGCTCTCAATTCTCCCATGCTCGCCTGGAGTCCGCTGCTCGTCCAAAAAATCGAAATCCACGCCCTCGGCTTCAAGCTGCGGAAGCTCCAGCTCAACCGCCACCGCGACGCCGAGGTGGCATCGCATGGCCACGAATTCGCGCAACTCATCCTCTACCTCTCCGGCGAAGGCGTGCAGACGGTCAACCAACGCCGCCGTCGCGCCCGTGCTGGGGACCTCTTCGTGATTCCCGCGCACCTGCCGCACGGCTTCTCAGTCGCCGGGCAAAGCCGCCCCCTTTGCCTCGTGCTCGATTACGAACTCGAGGACGCCGGCCGCGTCCGCGCCGCCCACCGGACACTTTCGCCGGCGACGCTCAACGAACTCCACGCCCTGCTGTCCCGGGTGCCGCACAAGGGCCGGCTCACGCTCGGTGACTACTCCGCCATCCTTGCCGTGGTCGCCCGCCTGCTCGATCACTCCCCCGCCGATCCTTCGCCTCCCCCCACCCTTTTCGAGAAACTCCGCGAACACGTCCGCGCATCGGTGCCGCTCGGAAAAATCGCCCGCGATTTCGGCTACCATCCCGATCATCTCAGCCGAAAACTCAAACGCGAGGCGGGCCTCGGCCTCCGTGCGCTCCGCGATCGCCTGCGACTCGAAGCGGCCGAGGCGGCGCTCCGGATCGAACCGACCGTGGCGGAGGCGGCAACGCGCGTTGGCTTCGAAGACCCGAATTATTTCGCCCGATGGTTCCATCGCCAGACCGGCCGCACGCCCAGCGCGTGGAAGAAGCACGCCAGCGCTAATTCCAATTTGCGTTCAAGTTGAGCTTAACGGTGTGCCCGAAGATTTGCATTGTAGGGGCGCTGCTCGTCGGCGCCCGCGGGCGTCGTCAAGCGACGCCCCTACAAAAATCGTCTCATCTTGAAAGCGAATTGGAATAAGACGCGGACCCATTTCGCGTAGCTGTGAGGGGCGCACCTGCCGGGGATCGCCGGCCCGGAACAAGCTACCCGGCGATTATTCGCCCGGCTTCCTGGTGCACTGCGGCTGCGCCCCCGCGGGCAGCGGGGGAATGCCGCCCTCGCCTGCCTTCGGGAGCGTGCCGCTCAGCTCCTGCCGCCAATGCGCGACGTCCCCGCCCGGGCAGTAGACATAGATCATATGCATCGGCTCGTCGCCGGTGTTCGTGAGCTGGTGAAAGAGGGTTGGCGGCATGAAGACCGCCTGTCCCGCCTTGATCGGGCTGCGCTCGGTCCCGACGCAGATTTCGCCCTCGCCCTGCACAATGAAGTAAACCTCCTCCTGCTCCTGATTGTGCCACGGCACCTGGCCGCCCCGCGGCTCGAGGATGGAATAACCCATTGAAAACCCCTTGGCCGGAATCGGCTGCCCAAGTTGGCCGACAAGACCACGGCCCCATCGGCCAGCGGGAAACGTGCCTCCAGGAATCTTGGCAAGATCGGCAATAATCATAGTGCCCGTGTTGTCGCGCGAGTGACCCCTCGGCGCGAACTTTTTCTCCCACTTTTGGCGGAGCCCGCCTGCCGACGACTCGGCCGTCGTGGGATGGTCATCCGGGGAAAGCCGGCCCCCCCCCCCCGGCCCTCAGGCCAGCCCTGCACGTACGAGCAGCGCATTCGGGTCCGGATCGCGCCCCATGAAGGCCCGAAAGAGTTCTGCCGGATCGGCGGAGTTTCCCTTGCTCAACACCGTTTCCACGAACTCTGCGCCGACGGAGGCGTTAAAGATTCCCTCCCGCTTGAACCGGGTGAAGGCGTCGGCATCGAGCACTTCGGCCCATTTGTAGGAATAATAGCCCGCGGCATAGCCGACGGGATCGGCGAAAATATGGGTGAACCGTTTCACGATGGTCGGCGCCGGCGGCACCGTTGGCACGAGGCACGATTCGATTGCCGCGCGCACCTTCGGTTCAACATCGGCTTCGCCCGCGAATTCCGCCGTCCGGATGTGGAGCGCAAGATCCATACGGGCAAATGCGATCTGGCGCATCACCGCGCAGGCCGAGCGAAAATTCTTCGCCGCCACCATCTTCGCAAATATTCCGTCGGGTATGGCCGCGCCGGTCTCATGGTGCCGCGCGAAGAGATCAAGGCTTTCCCGCTCCCAACACCAGTTCTCCATGATTTGCGAAGGCAGCTCGACGAAGTCGCACGCGACATTCACACCATTGAGCGATTTGATTTCCACCTCCCCGAGCAGATGGTGCAACAAATGGCCGAACTCGTGGAAGATGGTCTCCACCTCGCGCCGCGCCAGCAGGGCCGGGGCGCTTCCGGCCGGTGGTGTCATGTTGCCGCAGATGACGCCGAGATGAGGCGCGCGCCGGCCAACCGGCTGGGGACCCCCGGTAATCAGGTAATTCATCCATGCCCCGCCGCGCTTCGATTCCCGCGGATGCCAGTCGGCGTAGAATGAGCCGAGATGACGGTCGCCGCGATCGAACAGGTCATAGAACTTTACCTCCGGGTGCCACGTTTCGACTTCACCCGCTGCCCGCTCGACGATGCGCAGGCCGAAGACCCGTGCGGCCACTGCGAAGAGGCCGGCGATCACGTGATGCATCGGAAAGTACGGCCGCAAGACTTCCTCGTCAAAATCGTAGCGCGCTTTCCGCAATCTCTCCGCCCAGAAAGCGACTTCCCAAGGCGCCAGTGGCCCCACCGGCTCCCCGGACTGTTGCGCCTTGAACGCTTCGAGTTCACGGCATTCGCGCGCGAATGCGGCCGCCGCCCGGCCCTGCATGTCTGCGATGAATCCGAGGGCGCGCGCGCCGGATTTTGCCATGCGACGTTCGAGCACCAGATCGGCAAACTGCGGTTTGCCCAGCAAAGCGGCTTTTTCCGCGCGCAAGGTCAGGATGCGGCCAATGAGCGCCGTGTTATCGTGCGGCTGGCCACCGCCCAGCGCGGCCGCCGCCGTCCACATCTCGCGGCGCAGATCGCCGTCTTCGAGATAAGTCATGAACGGTTCCTGCGACGGCATGTGCAAGGTGAACCGCCAGCCGGCGAGACCCTTCGCCTCCGCGCTCCGGCGCGCCGCGGCCCGGGCGTGCGCCGGCAGGCCGGTGAGCCGACGCTCATCCTCGATCACGAGCTGCCACGCGTTCGTGGCATCAAGAACATTCTCGGAATACTTCTGCGTGAGTTGCGCCAGCTCGCTCTGCAGCGCCTCGAGCCGCGCCCGCTTGTCCGGCGACAGATCCGCACCGGCCTGGCGAAACTCCTGCACCGTTTCGTCGATGAAGCGCCGATGAACGCCACCAACCTCTCGCCCCGCGGGTGAAACGGAAAACGTCTTCAGCCGCTCCCAGAGTGCGGCGTGCAGCGGAATGCTCGCCTGAAAGGCCGACACCTTGGGCAGCATGGCATTGTGGGCCTCGCGCAGCGCCGGCGCATCCGCCACGGACTGCAGATGCGTGACCTTGCCCCACGCCACGTTCAGTTCCTCCGCGGCGTCCTCCAGCGCCAGAAACGTGTTGTCGTAGGTCAGCGTCCCGAGACCGCGGGTCGCGATCGCATCGATCGCGCGCTGCGCATTCGCGATCGCTTCCTCGATCGCGGGCCCAATCTGCTCAGGCTTGAGTTGCGACCAGCGGACGTGAAAGGCGGGGTCGAGGAATGGATTGGTGGGCATGGGCGAAAAACCGCCGGCGGCCCGTGAATGTCAAATCGCAATCCTTACCACGCGTAAGCCAGGCCCGCCGAAACCTGCCGCCGGGCCGCGGGGACCGCCGGCACCTCTTGAAAATCCGAATTCCACAAGTTGTCGACCTGGAGTGAAAGCTCGAGTTTGCGCGCGGCCGGTGGTCGATACGCGACGCCCGCGGAGGTAACAATCGCCTCGTGGCCGCCGGCAACCCGAAGCGGATTGGCCGCCTGCCAACGCGCGACGTTGTCCATGCGCAGTTCGACGTCGCGGCCGAGTCGAAAGGTAAATGCCGCGGTGAAACGATGCCGGGCGTAGTTGAGCGCGTAGAAACTCGCATCGACCGCCGCGCCCCGGTAATCGGCGTCCTTGGTCAGCACCGTATAGCCGAGCACGACATCTGCCGTCGCCCAGGACCGCCGCACCACCGCCTCGGCCCCGCCAACTGCAATGTCGACAGGATTGGCCGTTCGCGCCGTCACCCCATGGCGAAAGGTCCAGTCGACCAGCGCATCGTCGCGCCGAAAAAAGGCCGCCGCCTCAGCCGACCAACCTGCCACCGCACCGCTCGCCCCGACCTCGAAATTTCGACTGCTCTCGCGCCCAAGCGTTGGGTTCCCGCGAAAAAGTCCCGCCGCGGAATTCGAATTGAGCGCCGTGTACGTCGGAGTTTGCGTCGTCTTGGTGTAGCTGGCGTAGATCCGCCGCAGGGTCGCGGAGGAAAATTCACGCGCAACCTCGACGACCGGCGCAAGCGACGCGACGCCACGATTGGTGTCATCGCATGTCGCGCCGACCTTGAGGATCGTGCGATTTCCATCGGCCGTGCGCCATGACTTTTCCGGCACGAAGCCCAACTTGGTCAGCGTCCGGGCTTGAAAGGATCCGAATGTCAGTGACGTCGATCGCAGTTCGTCCGCCAGCACCTCGGCCCGGGCATTCAACGCCAGTTCTCCCAGCATGCGGCGGCCACTTACCGCTGCACCGGTCACCCAGGTCGTGTGCTGAAACGGATGCACCGCGCCCACCGCCGCGAACCGGTTGAACGCATAGTCATCCTTGTTTCGCCGGTAGAAAACTCCGGCCTCAAAAAAATCGCCGCCGCTCAGGTCAGATCGGTGATTCAGCACCATCAGCACGGTTTGAAGATTCTCGGTCTCGTTTGAATTGAAGGGGGTGTAGAGATTCGGCCAGCCGAAGAATTTCGCCTGGTAGCCCGCAAAAAGGTCAGTTTGCGACCCGTTCCCCGCCAGCTGCAGGCGTAGATTGACGCGATCGAAGCGGTGTTCACCAAAGGCGATCGATCCATTGGACTCCGAGTGGGCCACCGCGACGTCCGAGGCAAACTGCAGACGACCCACCTGCGCGCCGCCCGCAAACCCTTGGTAGGCCTCGGTACGCCAGTGGCCATTGCTGCCCCACGCCAACGAAAGGGCCCCGGTCGTCAGCACGGGTCGCCAGCCGTAGGCAACCGCCCCAACCGTAGAGTTGGTCGCACTCAACGCGAGATTCGCACCCGTCACTATCTCCGGCGTGCCCAACATCGCCGGCGCTACCGGGATCTCGGCGAAGTAGTGCCCGGTCTGCGGATCGAGCAGGGTGATGGCCCCGAGCTTGAATCCCGTATTTTCGAATATGCCGCCGCGAATGGTCACGTCGGACTGCCCCTCGGCCAGATTACGCGCCTGAATGTCGACCTGCGGCTCAAATCGAAGCGCCGACACCGGCATCGCCATCGCACCAGCGGGCGCCTGATTCGCCACCCGCGGAGAATTGACGGTGATCGTTGGCAGACTGACGGCACTTTGCGCACCCGCCATGGAAGGCAACGAGGCCAGAACGAGCGCGAGCGCAGCTTTCATGAGGCCGAATCGCTAGCAGGCGAATCGGCTAAAACAAGCCTCCTGTTTGGAATTTCAGCGAATCGCCTTAACAACCGCCTCAACCAGCCCAACTAGGGAGAAAAATCGCCCCTAATCTGGCGCCACCCGGAGGGCGGAGCGAGGACGCCGAACTACTCGTCGCCGTCGTTGCCAATGGCCTCAACC
>JBIJCX010000036.1:0-38092 GCA_044344465.1 Opitutaceae bacterium | reverse complement strand
CGCCCCCCGCCCCCCCCCCCCCGCCCCACCCATTGGTGCCCGTCGGCTCACTCTCAAATCGGCGTTCGACTGCATGGATGCGGCTAAGGCTTGGCTCGACCGTCCGCTGGGTTGGGAGGTGGCGGCGGCTCGAAATTGAATGACAGTTGTCCGACCGGCAGACGTCCCTTTAGCGAAAGGAGCCGGCCACTCTCCGTGGCAAAGGCTAGGGTCATCTCAAACCGGCCACCCTTGGCCCGCGGCGGCGTCGGCGTGTAAAGGTAACGCAGGACGGTGCGCGCGCCCTCGACCCGTTGTTCAGTTGGGGCGCCCAGGAGTGCCACCAGCGCGTTTTGCGTCACGGGTGCATCGGGCTTGGCCACATCAGAGTCCGACAGGCTCACGGCGGCGGATCGTTTGTTGCGGTCGACATCGGCCGCACCGGCGCCGCGCATCAGGCCGACGAGAAAGGATTTCGGGATGACGGCGAAATAGCGCTCGGGAACATAGAGGCGGGTCAGCTTGTTGTCGGTGAACATCAACTCGGCGTCCACGTCGTGCACCACTTGCTCGGTGACGCCGGGCGGGTTTTGTTTGATCCACCGGACGTGCCATTGCTCGGCGTGGCCGAGTTGCGTCACCGTCTCGGGAGTGATGCCGAGCCAGCGGAAATCATCGCTCAGCAGGACCGGATTGAGGCAGCCGAGCCGCACGCCGTTCGTCGTTTCGAGCGTGAAATTACGTTCGAATGCGCCGAGCTGGTGCTTGAACGTGAGGAGGCGCAGGAAAACGCAACCGCTGAGGAAAAGGGCGAGCGAGGCGAGGCCGGCGGCCAGCCATTTCCGCGCCCGGGGTTGGCGCGGGGTTCGGGTCATTTCTTTGCGGCCGGGGCCGGCGTGGTGGCCGGCGACACGGCGGCTGGCGGGCGGGCGAACTGGATCTTGGTCACCATCTCGTTGAGCCGTTGCAGGAGTATTTCGTCCTCCTCCGCAATCGTCTTCTTGTAGGCGCGCCCCTCGATGACGCGTTCGGCCAGCTCGATGCTGATGACGAAAATGTGCCCGTTGCGCACGAAAAGCAGGTTGCCCCGTTTGGCGATCGGCACGCGGTCAGAGGTGCCGAGTTGCGGCACGCGGTCGGAGAACATCGTGCCTCCGGGGACGAGCAGATAGGTGATGAGCGAGCCTTCGAGCAGGCCGGGCACAAACTTGGCGCTCTCGATTTGCACGCCCTCGAAGCTCTGCTTGAAGTCGGCGAGGACGAAGTTGCTGAAGAAATAGATCAGGTAATCCTTCAGGCCGCGGGTCGACATTTCCCAGCGCTGCGTGGCGTCCTGGGAGAAGGCGGCGATGCTGACGTGGACGTTGAAGTCATCCTGGAACGTCACGACGTTCGGCGTATCGGTGACGTTGCCACCGAGTTCGGGCAGCACGGGAATGGTCGCTTTGAAAATGCCGGTGGGAGAAATGTAGGTGCGGCCGTCGATCTTGCCGACGAGCCCGGGTGCAGGTGCATCCTGGGCGCAAAGCGCGGCGGAAAGGGCGACGAAAACAAACGCGAGCGTGGTACGAAACATGGGAGTGGGTAAGTGAGTAGCGAGGCTGGGAGCGCTTTCAAGCCAACGGTGGTAATTTTTCAGATAGGCCGGCCCACCATGCGACGGGAATGGCTTCGGGCCGGGTCTGCTCTGAGAGGCCGCCGGCCAGGAGAAGTTCCCGCCACGGCACGAAACCCGGAGCGAGGCGGGCGCGCAGCAGCGCACCGATCTGCTTCCGCCTTTGCTGGAAGCAGCCGCGTACAAGCGCCTTGGCGGCGGGCGGAAAGACAAAGGGCGCCGGTTTGCGCACCAGGTTGAGCAGGTGGGATTCCACGTCGGGCCGCGGGAAAAAACAGGCGGCGGCCACCTTGTGGCCGGGCGCGACCTCATAGGCGGCCTGGAGGAACACGGAGATCGCGCTGAATGACTTGGAGCCCGGCTGGGCCGCATAGCGCTGCGCGGCTTCCTGTTGCAGCATCAGCACCATGCGCGCTGGCAACGCTCCGGCGAGCACCTCGTCGAGCCACGGGGTGGCAATGGCATAGGGGAGGTTGGCGACGACCTTGAAGCCGGCGACCTGCCGGTCCGGGGGCAGCCCGGCGAGGGGATGCTCGATCGCGTCGCCCTCCAGCAAGTGGAAGCGGCCGGGAAAACGCGGCGCGAGCTCGCCGGTCAGATGGGCGTGAAGCGTGCGATCTTTTTCCACCGCCCAGACCTCCGCCCCGGCTTCGAGCAGCGCGGACGTCAGCGTGCCGAGGCCCGGGCCGATTTCGACCACGGTGTCGCCGGCCTGGACCTCGGCGAGCGCGAGCGATTTGCGGACGATGTTGCCGTCGACCAGGAAATTCTGCCCGAGGAACCGTTTCGGCTGGTGTCCGAGCGAAGCGAGGAGATCCCGGGTGGCGGTCGGTGAGAGGGGCATCGTTATCGGCCCGCGTTGGCCAGCGTGCTGAGCAGGGCCCCGGGGTCCGGTGCCCGCATGAGGGCTTCGCCGACCAGGATGGCATGGGCCCCGGCGGCCCGGGCGCGCGCCGCTTCGGCCGCTCCGGACATGCCGCTTTCGCTCACCGCGATAACATCGCGGGGAAATTGCGGGATGAGCCGTTCGCTGAGGGCGAGATCGGTCTTGAAGGTGGCGAGATCGCGGTTGTTCACGCCGATGATGCGTGCGCCGTGGTCGAGGGCGCGGGCGAGCTCGGCTTCACGGTGAATTTCGAAAAGGGCGTCGAGTCCGGCGGCGGCGGCGGCGGCGGCGAGCGCTTTGATTTCATCGTCGGTGAGGGCGCGGACGATGATCAGGACGGCACTCGCACCGGCGTCGCGGGCCTCGAGCACCTGAATCGGATGAACAAAGAAATCCTTTCGCAGACACGGCCGCGCCGGCGGGGTCGCCCGGAAATGGGCCGTCACGCCCCGCAAATCGTCGAGGGTGCCGCCGAAGAACTTCTCATCGGTCAGGACCGAGAGGGCATCGGCGCCGGCGGCCTGGTAGCGCTGCGCCTGCTCCAGCGATGAGGCGCCGGCCTTGATGTCGCCGGCGGAGGGTGAGCGCCGCTTGATTTCGGCGATGACGGCCAGCCGTCCGTCGGTGCGGCGAAGCGCGGCGGCAAAGGAGGGTGGGCGTGGCAACGCGGCATCGCAGCGGGCGAGCTCGGCGGCGGAGACGGGGCGGATCAGCGGCGCAATCTCGCGGCGCTTCCAAGCCATGATCTCGGTGAGTTTGTCGGACATTCCTGCCCACGGAACACACGGAACACCCGGAAGACAAAGCCGAAAAATTTTCCGTGTATTCCGTGTGTTCCGTGGGCACCTTCCGGCCATGAGTGCAATGGACGAACTTCGACAAACCATGGCCCGGCTGCGCGGGGCCGGAGGGTGTCCGTGGGACCAGGAGCAGACGCACGCGTCGCTCGTGCGCTGCCTGATCGACGAGGTCAGCGAGCTCATCGACACGATCGATCGTGACGACTATCCGCACATGCGCGAAGAACTGGGCGATGTGCTCATCCAGGTGGTGTTTCACGCCTGCATCGCGGAGGAGAAGAGCCACTTCAACCTCGACGACGTGGCGCGCGAGATCAACGCGAAGCTAATCCGCCGGCATCCGCACGTGTTCGGCACGGACAAACTCAAGACCTCGGAGCAGGTGATCGAGAAGTGGGAGGAGATCAAGGCGACGGAAAAAAAGAACGGCCCGGCCGCGACGGGTCCGGGGGGGTTCAAGGATTTGCCGCCGCGGTTGCCGGCGTTGATGTTTGCCGAGGCCGTGTGGAAGCAGATCGAGAAGAAGGGTCTGCCGGCCGAGGGCGCGGTCGATGTGGCGCAGGTGCGGGCGCTCGGGCGGCAGCTCGATCACGCGATGCTGGGCCGGATGCTGTTCGAATTGACGGCGGCCGCACGGGAAAAGGGCTTGGATCCCGAGGGCGCGCTGCGGTTGCACGCGACGCAGGTGATGCGTGAGGTCGCCCGCTCACAGGCGCCTTGAGATTGAACGGACCTCGGCACGATTGTCATGTCGTCGGTTCCTCCGCCCAGGATTAGACGGTGAGCAACTCCGCGCCGACGAGGGGAAGCACGCGCTGCTCGCAGAGTGAAAGCGGCGAGGGCTGGTCGGGCTGCCAATGAATATCCTGTCTCCCGCCGGAACTTTGTCTTGCGCGCCCAAAACCCGAGCCCTCAACCTAACCCCCCGTGAAATACATTTTCGTCACGGGAGGCGTGGTATCGTCGTTGGGCAAGGGGCTCACTGCGGCGGCGTTGGGGGCGTTGCTCGAAATGCGCGGCCTCATGGTCCGCATCCAGAAATTCGATCCCTACCTCAACGTCGATCCGGGCACGATGAGCCCGTTCCAGCACGGCGAGGTCTACGTGCTCGAGGACGGCGCGGAGACCGACCTCGACCTCGGCCACTACGAGCGTTTTACGAGCGGAAAACTCTCCCGGCTCAACAGCCTGTCGTCCGGCCAGGTTTACGAGAGCGTGATCCAGAAGGAGCGGCGGGGCGATTACCTCGGCAAGACCGTCCAGGTCATCCCGCACGTCACGAACGAGATCAAGGAGCGCATCTACGCCGGCGGCAAGGACGCCGACGTGCTGATCACGGAGATTGGCGGCACGACCGGCGACATCGAGGGGCTGCCCTTCCTCGAGGCGATGCGGCAGTTCGCCCTCGAGGTTGGAACGAGGGATGTGCTCTTCATCCACGTGACGCTTGTGCCGTTCCTCAAGGCGGCGGGGGAGCTCAAGACCAAGCCCACGCAGCAATCCGTGGCGAAGCTGCGCGAAATCGGCATCCAGCCCCACGTGCTGGTGTGCCGCACGGACCATCCGCTGGATCACGATCTGCGCGACAAACTCTCGATGTTCTGCAACGTGCCGGTGAAGGCCGTCATCGAGTGCCGCGATGTCGAGCATTCCATCTATGAGTTGCCGCTCGCGTTGCAGAAAGAGGGGATGGATCAGCTGGTGCTCGATCTCCTCGGGCTGAAGAATCCGGCGCCGGAAAAGAACATCTGGGAGGAAATCGTCCGCCGGATTCTCAATCCCCGGCACGAGGTGACAATCGGGGTCGTCGGCAAGTACATCGAGCTCCAGGACGCCTACAAATCCGTCTACGAATCGATCACCCATGCGGGCATCGCCAACCACTGCAAGGTGAACATCCGGCGGATCGACGCCGAGGATCTGGAGAAGAAGAACGGCCTCGCGCCGCTCAAGGGGCTCGATGGCATCCTCGTGCCCGGCGGCTTCGGAGACCGGGGGACGGAAGGGAAGATCGCCGCGGCGAGATTTGCGCGCGAGAGCAAGGTGCCGTATTATGGACTCTGCCTCGGCTTGCAGATCGCGGTGATCGAATTTGCCCGCAACGTCCTGAAGCTGCCGGGAGCCAACAGCACCGAATTCGATCCGAGGCCGGCGCATCCCGTGATTAACATGATGGAGGATCAGAAGGTGGTGATCGACAAGGGCGCGACGATGCGACTCGGCAGCTACGAATGCGCACTCACCCCGGGCACGCTGGCGCACAAGGCCTACGGGGTCGACAGCGTCCGGGAACGCCATCGCCACCGCTTCGAGGTCAACAACGCGTATGTCGGGCAGCTGCAGCGGGCGGGGATGATGGTCAGCGGCATCAATCCCCGGCGGAATCTCGTCGAGGTGATCGAATTGAAAAATCATCCGTGGTTTCTCGGGACGCAGGCGCACCCGGAATTCCAGTCGAAGCCCAACAAGGCGCACCCGCTCTTTGCCGCCTTCATCGCGGCGGCGATGAAACGGAAGCGCGCCGCCAAGCCGGCGCGCAAATGACCAAGGACCAATGACCAAGGACCAATGACCAATGACCAAGGACCAAGGACCAATGACCAAGGACCAATGACCAATGACCAAGGACCAAGGACCAATGACCAAGGACCAATGACCAAGGACCAAGGACCAAGGACCAATGACCAAGGACCAATGACCAAGGACCAAGGACCAATGACCAAGGACCAAGGACCAATGACCAAGGACCAAGGACCAATGACCAAGGACCAATGACCAATGACCCGCTGAGCATCAGGCCGACCACGCCGATTTCCTTGGTCATTGGAAATTGGTCATTGGGCATTAGTCATCTTCCCACATGCTCTACGATCCAAAGAAACTCCTCCTGATCGCCGGCCCGTGTTCGCTCGAAAACGAGCGGGTTTGCCGTACGGTGGCCGAGGCACTCGTGCATCTGCGGCGGACGCGTCCGGAGCTGAATATCGTGTTCAAGGGTTCGTTCGACAAGGCCAACCGCACCTCGCTGGCGGGCGAAAGGGGCACGGGGCTCGACGGCGGCCTCCGTTTGCTCGCGATGGTCAAGCACGACTACGGCTTTCCCGTCCTCACGGATGTGCACGAGTCGGCGCAGGTGCCGGCCGTCGCCGCGGTGTGCGATGTGGTGCAAATTCCCGCGTTCCTTTGCCGGCAGACCGACCTCCTGCTCGCCGCTGCCGCCACCGGCCGCGTCGTCAATGTAAAGAAGGGCCAGTTTCTCTCGCCCCAGGAAATGGTACACGTCACCGGCAAGCTCCGCGAGGGCAAGGCGCGGGAGATCTGGCAGACCGAGCGCGGCACGACTTTCGGGTACCAGAACCTCGTCGTCGACATGCGCGCCTTCACGATCCTGCGGCAGAATGGATTTCCGACCCTTTTCGACGCGACGCATGCCGTGCAGCTGCCCGGGGCCGGCGGCGGGAAGAGCAGCGGCCAGCGCGAGTTCGTGCCCCCGCTGGCGCGCGCGGCGATCGCGGCGGGCGCGGACGGCCTGTTTATCGAGACCCATCCCGACCCCGCGCATGCGATCAGCGACGGCCCCAATATGATCCCGCTGGCCGAGCTGGGTGCGCTCATGGCGTCGTGTCTCGCGGTATGGCGGGCGGTGCGGGGGTAAGCAATCGTTCCTCGTTCTCGTAATCTTTCTCGTTCTCTCTGCCGCCGGGAGAACGATTACGAGAAAGAGGAACGAGAACGATTCTGGCGCGACTGCGATTGCGGCGTTTCTCGGTCATTGACCACGCCGTCTCGGGTCGCACACTGCTGCCACCACCACCAAGCATGGAAACCTTTCTCATCGATGTGCCGATGCCCTCGATGGGGGCGACGGTGAACGAACTCACCGTCATCTCCCTCAAGACGCAGCCGGGCGACCACGTGACCAAGGGCCAGCGGCTGGCCGAACTCGAGAGCGACAAATCGATCTTCGAATTCGAGTCGCCCTGCGACGGCACCCTGCGCGCGATTTTCGTGCAGGCTGGCGACGTGCTTCCCGCCGGAGCCCCCTTCCTCCAAATCGAGACGACGGACGACTCGCTGCGTCATCTGGAAAACCGCCGGACCGAGGACGGCGGACAGAAAGGTTCCCCGGCTCCCGCTCCCGCGGCGAGTTCTCCGGCCGCGGCTCCTCGTGCCCTGGTCTGGACCCCGCGCGCGGTCAAGCTGGCGCAGGAGGCGGGGCTCGATCCGGCCACGCTCACCGGCATCGAGGCGACCGGTCCCGGCGGACGCGTTTCGGGCGACGATGTCACGCATTTTCTGTCCCGCCGGAAGTCTTGAGTGGACGCCGGTCGGCTGCCCCCTTTTCATGCGGTTCGTTTGAGCACGATTGTTGACACTGTTTGCATCGCTGGCGTGGGCTATGCGGTTCCCGTAAATGTTCGCCCCAACAGCGAGATTTTAAAGGCGTTCCCGCACCGTACGGAGGACGAGATGGTCCGCCTGACCGGCATCAAGGAGCGGCGCCACGCGGCGGAGGGCGACACGGCCACCGACCTGGCCGCCCTCGCGGTGCGTGACGCGCTCGCGCAGGCGGGCATGCACGTGAACCAGATCGACGGGATCATCATGGCGACGATTCTGCCGGATCAGCCGGTCCCGTCGGCGGCCAGCTCGCTCGCCCGGGAACTGGGAATCCCCCGGGCCCTGGCGTTCGATCTAAACGCGGCCTGTTCCGGCTGGCTCTACGCGCTCGAGGTTGGCCGCTGCTTCATTCGTTGCGGCACGGCGAAAAACGTGATCGTGGTCACCGCGGAGCTGTTGTCGCGCATCACCAATCCCGAGTGTCACGACACGGCTTTTCTCTTTGGTGACGGGGCGGGGGCGGCGATTCTCACCGGCGGTTTGGGCGGGCACCGCCTGCACGCGATGGGGCTTTCGGGCGATGCCGACCAGTTCGACGCGATTCAGCGTCCCGGCGGCGGGGCCCAGATGCCGTGGCCGGGCGCGGAGGGCGCGGATCTCCAGAATTTTTACCTGCAGATGGATGGCGCCACCGTGTTCAAGCACGCGGTGATTGGTTTCGCCGATCAGATCGAGCAGACGCTCAAGCGCGAGAATCTCACGGCTGACGACATCGCCTGGGTGGTGCCGCACCAGGCCAACGAGCGCATCCTGAAAGCGGTGAGCAAGCGGGTGGGCATTCCCTACGACAAGTTCGTGGTGACGATTTCCAAATACGGCAACACGAGCGCGGCGAGCGTCTCGATGGCGCTCGGTTGGGCCGCGCAGGAGGAAATCTTCGTCGACGGCGACCGGATCATTTTTTGCAGCGTCGGCGCCGGCCTGACCTTCGCGGGGGGCCTGCTCGTCTGGTGAGGTTTTCGCTCCGCGAGGTTTTCGCGGCGCGAAAACCTTAGGTTTTTGCGGGGCAAAAACCAGTGTTTTGAAGCTCGTAGCTCAGGATGCTGAGCGCATACGCCGCGGCGGTTTCGCATCGCAGGACCAGCGGGCCGAGCGTGATCGGCTCAAAACCGCAGCTCTGCGACTGGTTCATTTCGGCGGGGGTGAAGTCGCCTTCCGGGCCGACGAGCCAAAGGACCTTGGTGGGCGCGCGACTGTGGGCCGCCTGAAACGTGGCGAGAACGGTTTTCAGCGACTTTGCGCCGGACTGAAGACTGGCGATGAGCTTCAAGTCGTAGCCGCGGGCGGATGCCATGAACGCGGCGGCGTTTTGAATGGGCTGGACCTCGGGCACGAATGCGTTGCCGCACTGTTTTGCCGCCTCCAGCGCGGCGGTCTGCCACTTTTCGATCTTCCGATCCGAGCGCCCGGCCTCGAGGTGCACCTGCGTGCGTTCGCTCTCCAGCGGCACGATGCGCACGGCGCCAATCTCGGTCGCCTTGCGCACAATCGCGTCCATGAACTGGCCCTTCGGCAAGGCCTGGCCGAGTGTAATCTCGTACGGGAGGGGTTTGATCCGCTGCCGGAAACGCACCTTGAGGACCGCGGCCTGCTTGCGGTCGGAGGTGAGCTCGCAGATCCATTCCGTGCCGCGGCCATCGAAGGCCACCACGGTGTCACCGGGGCGCGCGCGGTTGACGATGACGAGGTGGTGAGATTCTTCGGGGGAAAGGGTGATTTCGACGGGCTCGGCGGTCGCAGGTGAGGAGAAAACGCGGAAGTCGGGCATGGTTTCTGCCGAGCGAAACCCAAAATGGGGTTTTTGCGGAGCAAAAACCCACCAACAGAAAGGGCGCCAGGTCTGCGACCCGGCGCCCTTGCCGACTTAAACTGCAAACTATGATTTTCCAAAAAGAACGGGTAACTGACGCGGAGAAAGACGCGGTAGAAGGCGGAGCGTTCAATCTGGTTGCTGTCAAAATTGCATGGACAAGGCGGCTCGCCCACCTACTTTGCGCGTTCTGGCTGTCGCCCGGATGGCGGAATTGGCAGACGCAGTAGACTCAAAATCTACCACCGAAAGGTTTGTGGGTTCGACCCCCTCTCCGGGCACCAGAAAGAGGGCCGTGCGGCGCCAGGTTTCTTCGCGGCTGCGCTTCCGATCCGCCCGCTGGAACCAAACATCGCCTAAGCGTTCTCGCCGCTTGCGGAGCATCCACCCCCCGCCCACGCTCGGCCACTTGCCACCATGAATGGATTCAGCTCCTCCGACGAACACCAGCCCGTGACGTGGTGGCGCGGGCACCCGATCTACGCCGCGGACTTCGTCGTGGTGGTCTTTGTCGCCTCGATGCTGGTGACCACACTCCTCTTGTTCCTCAACCTTGGACATTTCCTGGGTTGGTTGGAGTTCACGAGCGATCGAGTGCTCAGAGGCGAGGTCTGGCGCCTCCTCAGCTACGGGCTCATCAACCCGCCGAGCCTTTGGTTCGCGGTCGATATGGTGATGATCGTGTGGTTTGGCCGCGAGGTGGAAAAGAACTTTGGCCACCGGAAATTCCTGCAGCTGTTCGCCGGACTCTATCTCTTGTCGCCGGTGCTGTTCACCGGCATCGGCGCCTGGTTGCCGATGCGGCTCGCGGGCGCGACCGGTGCGTTTGCCCTGTTCATCGCCTTTGCGACGATCTATCCGAACGCGCCCATCTTTTTCAACCTGCTGGCCAAGTGGGTCGCGTTGATCCTCGTCGGGATCTACACCTTGATGGCGCTCGCCAACCGCAGTTTGCCCGGGTTGCTCACGTTGTGGACCACGGCGGGTTTCGCGTATGCCTTTGTGCGTTACGAACAGGGCCACCTGACGCTGCCGAAAATCGGCCTGTGGCGGCGAAAGCCGAAGTTGCGGGTGCTGCCCGATCCCCAACCGCGAATCCCCGCGGGTGCCCAACGCCCGAAAACCGATTCCATGACCGAGATCGACGCCTTGCTGGACAAGATCGCCCACTCCGGCCTGTCCAGCCTCACGGCGAAGGAGCGGGCCAGACTCGAGGCGGCGCGAGCGGATTTGTTGAAGCGGGAATCCGGCCGCCCGTAGTCTGCGCCCGGCTTTACCCTGTCACCGGTTGGTGCTTCTTGATGAACGCCGGATCGATCTCGACCCCGAGTCCGGGACCGGTCGGAACCTTGATTTTTCCGCCCGCCACCTTCAGCGGCGAAGTCTTGCACTCGAACGGCACCACCGTTTTCAGCCCTTTGAACTCGTGATGGGCGCCGGCATTGGGCAGCACGGACACCAGGTGGCTGTTGTACAGAAAGCCCAACCCGCCGCCCGACATGTGCGGCACGATTGATTTTCCAAATGCGGCTGCCATGCGGCCGACCTTCACGGATCGGATGAGCCCGCCGAAGTAGTAGCTGTCCGGCTGTACAATCTCAATGCCGTCGTTGGCGATGAGCCAGCGGAAGTTGACGAAGCTTTGGTCCTGCTCGCCATTCGCGATCGGAATGGTCAGGGCATCGGCCACCCGCTTGATGGCTTCGAAATCGTCATACATGACGGGTTCTTCGAAATAGGCATATTTGTTTTCCTCGAGGAGCTTTCCCACCCGGATCGCCTCGTCCACGTCGTAGTAGCTGTTCGCGTCCGCGTAGAGCGCCATGTCGCGCCCGAAGATTTCCCGGAGCAGTGGAATCAGCCGCTCGGTCTTGCCGACGGGACCCTTGGCATACATGTCGGTGGTCATGTACATGAGGTAGCCCACCTTGATCTTGAGGGCCTTGGCGTCGTATTCCGCCACCGCCTGCTTGATCCGGTCGACTGTTTCCTCCAACGGGCGCTCCCGCCATTCGGTCGCCACATAGACGGCGACCTCCGGATGGTGGATCTCACCGATCAGTTGCCCGAGCGATCGGCCGGCCATCCGCCCGAGCAGGTCGAGGATGGCGAACTCCAGGGTGGCCAGCGGGAGCCCGAGCGAGATGCCATTATAACGAAAGTTGAATCCGTAGATGTAGACCTTCTCCAGGATCAGATCCAATTCGCGCGCATCCTTGCCGAGGAAAAACGGCCGCAGGTTGTGGAGAAAGATCGGGAACAGCCGGCTGATGCCGCTATGCGCGACCGAAATTCCCTCGGCGCCGTCCGCCGAGCGGACGCGACAGAGATAGCTGTTCTCCCACCGCAACAGCTCGACGCTCTTGATGATGACGGGGCTGGTGAACAGCTCCCGCTTCAACACCGGTTGGCGGAGGACTTCGGTGAGCCGGGCCTGCCGCGCTTCAATGTCCCGCCGGCCTCCCCGGCCCGAGCCTTCGGCCCCGCGGGCGGACAGGGAAAGCAAAGGCGAGGCCAGGCCGGCGGTCGCGGCCGTCGAGAGAAATTTGCGTCGGGAGGTTTTCATAGATTCGGAGCTCAACTCCACTTGGCCAACTGCTCTGACAAACGCTGAAGGCGGACCGGATCGGCGGCCAGCGGCAGATCCCGTTGCAATTGCTCGACCGTGGGCACGATGCCCCAGGCCGTCGGCGCGAACACCTCGTAAGCCCGGCCGGCCGGCAGTCCCATCTTGTGGACCTGGCGATCGAAACGGGCGCGCAGCTTCGTCTTCCACGTTCCGAGGTCCGGCGTGGGTTCGATATGATGGCGCGCGACCCAGGGCAGCCACTCGTTGATCTGGCTTTGGTGGCACCACGACTCCTCTGCGATGAGGTCAAACGCGTCCTCCACGTCCACGACAATGCCGCCGGCGTTGTCACCCGCCATATAGCCGTCGTAGGTGTTGAGGATCACCGGCGTCTTGATCCACCGGGACTGGGTCTCGTCGGCCACCGGGTACTCGGTGAGGAAAGCGTGGGGGACGTTGATCAAGTAGGCGACCCGGCGCACCGCCTCCGCGACGGTGATGTGGTCGGGGTGGACGCCGACTCTGGGGTCGGCCGGCAGGGGAGGACAAAACAGATAGTCGGGCTCGAAGTCGCGGATCGCCTTCCACAGGGCGGCGAGGAAATCGGTGGTCAGGATGTGACATGCCTCCGTGAACGGTTCGCCACCGGGCTTGCGCAGGAGCTCAAATTCGTAGCCGCCGACCGCCGCACTCGCCGTCTGCTCAGCGAACCTGATCCGGGCCGTTTCATCGCGGGTGCGGAAGTGGTGGCCGGACCGACTGTCGGTGCAGACCACGACCCGGGCGCGGAAATCCGGCGCCGCCCTGCGGCGGAGCAATTCAAAGGTCCCGGCGGCGACGAACTCGAAATCGTCAAAGTGGGCGTGAACACAGAGAAGGCGCATCGTGATTTCTTTTCTCCGTCCGCGGTCGGGTTACAACTGCAAACGCCGGATCGACCCTCCATTTGGCCGTAGCCATGCCATGAGAACCCGGAATCGAGTGTGACTGCCGCGCCCTTGGCGCGGATATTTCCCAGTCACGATGAACCTCTCGGAAGATTTGGACGCATGAATGCTGTAGCCGCGCTTGAGCCGAAGGCGAAAGCGTGGATGCACCGGGTCCACGTTGTCGCTGCGCTCCAACGCGGCTACACGTTTTCTGCAACCGCACTAAAACACGAGCGAAACGCCGCCGCTGACAGTTAGCCCGGCGTTGGGGTAGCCGTTCACGGTGGAATACCGCTCGTCGCGCAGGTTGTCGGCGCCGAAATGGACCTTGCTCCGCCGCTCTCGACCGAACCAGTGGGAGAGATGGGCGCTGAGGTTCACAAAGTCGGCCAATGCCATCGGCACCGCCGGGGTCACGAACCGGTCGTTTTCGTAGCGGCCAACGTGCTTGGCGAGGCCCGTCAGTTCCCAGTTTCGCCACCGGTGCGAGAAGCCGCCGCCCAGGATGATTTGCGGCACTTCGCGGTCGCGCACCCAGCGTCCACCCGCGTGCAGTTCGGTCCGCATCGCGACGAGGTTGAGAAACAACTGCGTGCCCCGATCGAAGCGGCGGGTGCGCGTGTCGAGTTCGAGGCCGTAGCTGCGGGCCAGTCCATTGCGGACCAGCGCGACCGGTTGCCCGTCCGGGCCCCGGCGCGTGTCGTTGGCGTAAATCGTAGTGGCGTCCTGATCGACGCCAAACGCGGTGAGCATCACTTCGCCGTAGGCGGGCCAGGCGCCACGGAGGCCGAGATCGAGTTTGGTCCGCGTTTCGGTTTCCGGGCGGGTGAGATTGGTGGTCAATGCCGACAACGGGGCGGCGACCTGGCCCCACGTGAAATTGCCGAGCAGCGTCACGTGCTTGTCCAGCGCAACGCTCGTGCCGGCACTGACGGTGTGCAGGGGATCTTCCCACGTGTCGGTGGTGCGCACCGTTTGCAGCCTCCCGGCCGCGCCTTCGATCGCATAGCCGCCGAACTCGGCGTAGTAGGTCCGGCTGAGCCGATAACCGAGGTTGAGCGTCCAGCGCCCGAGCACGTGTTCGTCGACCACTCCCGCCGTGTATGTCCAGAGGTCGGCGGGGCGCGGCCAGAAGAACCGTTTGCCGGTCGGACATTCCCAGCGGCTGACGAGGCCGCTGAAGCGCAGGGTGTTGGCCTTGGCCGGCTGGAGGGTTTGCGTCAGGCGCATCCCGTACTCCCAATCGCGCTCCATGTTCGCGGGCAGCGGCGGGGTCTGGTGGAAGGTGTATTCCCGATGGGCAAAGTTGGCGATCAGCTCGGTGATGGCGGTGTCGCTGGCCGCGAAGCGCAGTTTGCCCACGGCGATGTGGTTGCGGAACGGGTCAAAGGCTTCGATGCGGTTGCGCGTAGCTTGGTCGGCCGGGGGCAGGGCCGTTTCCAGCTCGCGGTCGCCGTACAGGGCGAAAGCGGTGAGACTGAGCGTGATGGCGTCCGTGGGTTTGCCCTGCACGCGGCCGAACCAGTCGGCCACATTCTCCCGCGCGTTCCGCCGCGCCGGGCCGTCGGTATGATAATAACCGGCGCCGAGCGCGTATCCGAACCGATCGCCGCCATCGCCATAGTTGATATGATTGCGGGTCGTCCGGTGAGTGCCGAGCGAGGCGTCCAACTGCAGTTCGGGCGCCCGATATTCGCGCGGTTGCAGATTGATCGCGCCGCCGAGCGACTCGGGGGTGAGCAACAAGCCTGCGCTCGACCGCAGGGCCTGGATCTGGCCCAGATTCGCCGCGCTGAAGTGATACGCGGTCTCCGTGAAAGACCGGAACCACGCCCCGTCGATGAGGAAGTCAGGGTAGGGGTATCGCTGTCCCCGGACCGAGAAAAACTGCTTCTCCTTGCGGCCGCGGTTTTCCGTCCACGCGCCGGGCACGAACTGCATCGCGTCCAGCAGCAGCGGCGTATTGCGCCACCGGATTTCCTCGGCGCCGATGATCGAGGTCGCCGTGTCAAGGCCCGGGGATTCGGTCAGCGGCTGTTTGCGGAGGTCGCGGGGCGGCAACGCCCGGAAGATCGAGTTCTCGCCCTGTTCGACCGCGGCGCGTTCACCGGTCACGATCATCTCGGGCAACTGCGTGGGTCGCTCGGCTGCGGGCGCCACGGCCCAGGTGAATTGCGTGGCCAGCAAGAGCGCTGCCGTGGAGAGAGAATAGCCGAAATTCATGGAATCGCGTCGAAAACGTGGATCGATTCTCTTGGTTGGGCACGGCAATTGCCGAGTAAATTGGGCGCCCGCGCCCGAGTCATTCACGCTTCTTCGCGGCGGGCGCGGATTGTTACTGAGTGGTTCCGGCGCGGCCGGAATTCATTGTCATAGAGGGTGATTCCGCGAACATTCCGGCCCTCGCATGAACTTGCGCCGCCTTTTCGCCCTCGTCTCCGTGTGGCTCGCAATCGGCCCGGTCCGTCTCGCGCAGGCGGAGGATTGGCCGATGTGGCGCCGGGATCCCAATCGCGCCGCCGCCTCGGCGGAAAAACTTCCCGCCGACCTGGCGCTGCGCTGGGTGCGCTCCTACTCGCCCCGCGTCCAGGTGTGGGACGATCCGTTCAATCATGACCTGATGCCGTACGACCGCGTGTTCGAGCCGATCGTGCTGGGCGACCGGATGTTCATTGGTTTCAACGACCGCGACAAACTCGTGGCGTTGGACATCCATACCGGGCGGGAACTCTGGACGTTTTATGCCAACGGACCGGTTCGCCTGGCGCCGGTCGGCTGGCAGGGGAAAGTCTATTTCGCGAGTGACGATGGATACGTGTATTGTGTCAGCGCGGAGGATGGTTCGCTGCGCTGGAAGTTCCGGGGGGCGCCTTCCGAGCGCAAGGCGCTGGGTAATCGGCGGGTCATTTCCGCCTGGCCGGCGCGCGGCGGTCCGGTGATTCGGGACGGCACGCTTTATTTTGCCGCGAGCATCTGGCCCTTCATGGGCACGTTTATCCACGCCCTCGATGCGGCCACCGGCAAGATCGTCTGGACGAACGACGGCATGGGCGCCCACTACATCAAGCAACCGCACAACGCGCCCGCCTTTGCGGGGGTGGCTCCGCAAGGCGCCATGGTCGCCACTGAAAAATACCTCATCGTGCCGGGCGGCCGCAGCGTGCCGGCGGTGCTGGATCGCAAGACCGGGGAGTTGGTGTATTTTCATATTGCCGAAGGCGGCAAGGGCACGGGCGGATCGTTTGTCGTCGCCAACGAGTCTGAATTTTTCGTGCACACGCGGGACCGCGGCGTGCGCTCGTTCGAGATGCCGACCGGGAAGAAAGGCGAGTTCACCACCAGCGAACCGGTGCTGGGCGGCAACGTTCTTTTCAGCGTGCAGGATCATCCGGCGGCGCTGGCCAAACTGCGCCGCGCCGAGGAAAAAGTGACCTCGGCCGAGTACGCGCTCACCCGGGCGAAGAGCAAGTTTCGCCTGGTCGAGGAGGGCACGGAGTCATCGTCCAGCAAGAAAACGCCCGTCACCGCCGAGAGCGCCGAGCAGGATCTGGCCAAGGCCCAGGCCGCCTTGGAACTGGAAAAAAAGGCTCAGGCGACCGTTTACGCCGGCCCCGTGCTTCAAGCCATCGGCCCGGACAGGAAGGTGCAGTGGGAATTGCCCGTGGATACAGCGGGCGACCTCATTCGCGCGGGTGACCGCTTTTATGTCGGAGGGTCCAACCGAGTCCTGGCGGTGGCGCCTCCGCAGGCCGGCACCGAAGCCAGGGTCGTGTGGTCGCAGGCCGTGGACGGGCAGGTCATGCGGTTGCTGGCCGCCAACGGGTATTTGTTCGCGGTGACTTTGGATGGCCGGATTCTGGCGTTCGGGCGGAAGGACCAGGCGGCCGTCACGGTGCGGGAAACGCCCGCTCTGATTTCGCCCGCACCGGAGTTCCGACAGCGCGCCCAGGCCATTCTCGCCCAGGCCGGAACCTCGGAAGGCTACGCCCTGTGCTACGGGGTGGGGGATGGCCAACTGCTGGACGCCCTGCTCGCCGAATCTCAACTGCACATCACCGCCGTCGACCCGGATGGAGCGAAGGTGGAAGCCCTGCGCCGCCGCTATGATGCGGCCGGCCTGTACGGCACGCGGGTTGCCCTGCATGTCGGCGACGCGCGGAGTTTTCAGGCGCCGCCCTACATCGCCAGCCTGGTGATCGTGGGGGATGAAACGGCCAGCGGGTTATCGAAACCGGGCCAATTGAAGGCCATGTTCGAATCCGTGCGGCCATATGGCGGCGTGTTGTGGATTCCCGGCGGTGGCCCGGCGCGGCGTGATTTGGCCTCGTGGCTGGAGGCGGCGGGTTTCCCGCAGGCCCGGGCCCATTGGGACGCGGCCGGCGCGACGGTCAGGCGGGAAGGCGCCCTGCCCGGATCGGCGGACTGGACCCATCAATACGGCAACGTGGCCAACACGGTGAAGAGCGACGATCGCATCGTCAAACTGCCGCTGGGCGTGCTGTGGTTTGGCGGCAACACCCATACGGACGTGCTGCCGCGGCACGGACACGGGCCTTCGGAACAGGTCGTCGGCGGACGCCTGTTCATCCAGGGCATGGATTGCGTGAGCGCGCGCGATGTTTACACGGGACGCGTGCTCTGGAAAACGACGATCCCCGAGCTCGACACGTATGGAGTTTACTGGGACGCAACCTACCTCGACGTGCCCGTCACGACGCTCTACAGCCAGGTGCACATACCCGGCGCCAATGCCCGGGGCGCCAATTACGTCGCCACCGCGGACGCCGTTTACGTCGTGACCCGGAGCGAATGCCAGGTGTTGGACAGCCGGACGGGGAAAATCATCAGGGCCATGCGCATGCCCGCCAGGGCCAGCGAGGCGAAATCGCCGGAATGGGGTTACCTCGGCCTCTATCAGGACGTGCTGTTGGGTGGCGCCGGGTTTGCCCACTACACCAAGAAACTGGCGCCGGCCGAGGTGGGCGCAACCCCCGCTCCGCCGGACCTCGCCGCCAGCGAAGGGTTGGTGGCGTTCGATCGCGACAGCGGCAAGGTGCTGTGGCGGGCCGAGGCGCGGCACAGCTTCTGGCACAACGGCATCGTGGCCGGCAACGGCCGCGTCTATTGCCTGGATCGCCTGCCCAAGAGCGCGGAGGGCAAACTGAAGCGGCGCGGCCTCAAGCCGCCGGAGGATTACCGGATCGTCGCGTTTGACATCCGCACCGGCCGCCTGCTCTGGGAGACGACGACGAACGTCTTCGGGACCTGGCTTGGGTATTCGGAAACCCATGACCGCCTGCTGCAGGCTGGCGCCAGCGCCAGCGACCGCCTCGGCGACGAAGCCAGCAAGGGCATGATCACCTACCGCGGAGCCGACGGTTCCGTGGCGTGGGAGAAGCTGGAACTCGCCTACACCGGGCCCTGCATTCTGCACAACGATCTCATCATCACCTCCGCCAATTCCTACAAGAATTCCAGCGGCGCCTTCAGCCTGCTGGATGGCAAACCGCATCTCATCCCCAATCCGTTGACCGGCAAAATGGAGCCGTGGCAGGTCCATCGCACCTATGGATGCAACTACATCGTCGCCAGCGAGAACCTCCTGACGTTTCGCGCCGGTGCCGCCGGCTTCTATGATTTGGAAACTCACGCTGGCACCGGCAACCTCGGTGGGTTCAAGAGCGGTTGTTCGCCCAATCTGATCGTGGCCAACGGCGTCTTGAATGCGCCCGACTACACCCGCACGTGCAGTTGTGCCTATCAGAACCAGACCTCGCTCGCGTTTGTCCACATGCCCGAACTGGAGGTCTGGACCTACAGTCTGTTCGGCACCGAGCTCACGGAGAGCGAGCCGATCACCCGGCTTGGACTCAACCTGGGTGCGCCGGGCGACCGGCGGTCGGAGACCGGCACGTTGTGGCTCGAGTATCCCTTCATCGGCGGGGCCTCGGCCAATCTGGACGTGACGCTGAACCCCGCCCGGCCCGAATTCTTTCTCCGCCATGCCTCGCAAGTGGCGGGCGCCGGCCCGGCGTGGGTCGTGGCCTCCGGCGTGCGGGACATCCAGTCCATCACGATCGCCCCGCGCGTCGGAAAAGCGGCCCTCGCCGAAACGCCGCGCAAAGAAAAGGGCGCGTCCGAGAAATCCGGCGGGGTGAAATCGACGTCGGCGATTCCGGCCGGGGTCCGGCCCGCCGCCGAAGCCACGGTGGGGAAGTCTTCGCTGCCGACGCCCGCGCAGGCGTACACGGTGCGGCTCTATTTCGCCGAACCGGACGATCTCCAGCCCGGGCAGCGGGTGTTCGACGTTTCCCTGCAGGACCGGCCGGTGCTGAGCAATTTTGACATCGTGCGTGAAGCGGGCGGCGCCCTGCGCGGGGTGGTCCGGGAGTTCAAGCACATCCGGGTCGGGCCGCAACTGACCGTCGGACTGAAGCCGGCGACCTCGAGCAAACACCGACCCGTCCTCAGTGGGGTGGAAATGATTGCGGAAGATATCCAACTGGCGGCGCAGAGCAGCCCGGCGGGCTCGCCATGAGCATGGCGTGTTCAACTCGAGAAGCCGGCGCGAAGGTGGGCCGCTTCTCCGGCCCGGCAATCGGGTCGGCGCTTCGCGGCGGAGGCATTCGGTTTCGCCTGGGCCGCTTCCTTTTTCGCTGCCTGCCGCTGTTGCTGCTGGCGGTCGGCACCGGCACGGCGTCGGCCTGCTCCGTGCCCGTGTTTCGCTATGCCCTGGAACGCTGGCCCGCGGACAACTACCTGGTGGTCGTTTTCCATCAGGGCGCACTGACGCCCGAACAAGCCACTGCGGTACGGGATTTGGATCGCGGCGGCCTGGCGGGCCAAATGTCCGCGAATCTGGTCCTCCGGACGGTGGATCTGGCCGCCGCCACCGACCCCCAGTTGCTCCGCTGGTGGCAGCCGTTGGCGGCCACCACGACGCTTCCGGCCATGGTCTTGCTTTACCCGCCCGGACGCGGCCTTTCCGTGCCGGCCTGGCACGGTCCGCTCACCGGCGCGAACGTCCGGCAGTTGCTCGATTCACCCGTGCGGCGGGAAATTGCCCGGCGATTGCTCAAGGGTGACTCCGCCGTCTGGGTGTTGCTCGAGTCCGGTGACCAAAGAAAGGATACGACGGCCGCCCTCGTGCTGGAGACGAGACTGAATCACCTGGCGGCCACGCTCACATTGCCGGAATTGAATCCCGCCGAGGTCATCGGGGGAGCGACGGCCGCATCCCAGGAGAAGCTCAAAGTGGTGTTTTCCACCCTGCGCGTTTCCCGGCAGAGTCCGATCGAAAATGTCCTCGTGCGAATGCTGTTGCACACCGAGGAGGATTTGGCGGCCACGCGCGAGCCGATCGCGTTCCCCCTCTTTGGGCGTGGCCGGGTGCTGCACGCCTTGGTGGGCCCGGGCATCAACCACGAGATGATCGATGAAGCCGGCGGGTTCCTGACGGGCGCCTGTTCCTGCATCGTCAAAGAGGAGAATCCCGGCAGCGATCTCCTCCTGGCCGTCGATTGGGCCCGGTTGGTGGAGCCGCTCATCAAGAGTGACGAGGAATTGCCGCCGCTGCCGGGGCTGGCGGAATTCGCGGCCGCCAAATCCCCGCGGGCCGCGGCGAATCCGGCGATCCCCGGGGCGCCGGCGGCCGGCAGGCCCGCGAAGCCGGGCGACGCGCCCCCTGTCGCCGTCGCCGCGGAGAGTCGCCGCGTCGCCAATCCATTGATACCTGGGCTGATCGTGGTCGGCGGTCTGGTCGGCGGTGTTTTGCTCGGGGCCACCTGGTGGCTGTTGCGGCACCGTGGATGATCGCGTGGCTTCCTTTCGCACCATGAACATCTGGCGATTGATCCTGCGGGAAATGGCGCACCGGAAACTCAATTTTCTGTCGAGTCTCCTGGCGGTGGTGATCGCGGTGGCTTGCCTGGCGGGCGCGTGGACGCTGTTGCGCGCCGACGAACGGCGCACCGCGGAAATCCTGGCGCAGAAGCAAAAGGAAGTTGAAACCGCGGGCGCCGAGTTGCAGGAGGCCATGCGCAAGATCACCCTCGGACTGGGCTTCAACCTGCTCATCCTGCCCCAGGATCAGGATCTGAACGAGTTGCATCTGGAAGGCGGGCTTTCCCGGGCGATGCCCGAGGAATACGTCCAGCGCCTGGCGCAATCGAAAATTGTCACCGTCAATCATCTCCTGCCGACCGTGGTGAAGAAACTCACCTGGCCCGAAGAGAACATCCCCATCATTCTCCAAGGCACCCGCGGGGAGGTGCCCATTCTGCACGCCGATCCGAAGAAGCCGCTCCTGGAGGCGGTGCCACCGGGGAAAATCGTTCTCGGCTATCAGGTGCAGCTTCGGCTCAAACTGAAGCCGGACGACAAAGTCAGGTTGCTGGGGCGGGAGTTCACGGTGCTGAAGTCGCACGCCGAACGCGGCACCGCGGACGACAGCACGGTCTGGATCCACCTCGCGGAGGCCCAGGAATTGCTCGGCATGAAGAATCTGATCCATGCGATCCTGGCCCTGGAGTGCCACTGTGCCGGCGAACGCCTGCCAGCCATTCGCAAGGAGATCACGGGAATCCTGCCGGGCACCCAAATCGTCGAGCGCGGCCCCCCGGCGCTGGCGCGGACCGAGGCCCGCTCCCGGGCGCAGGAAACCGCCGTCCAAGCCTTGCAGCTGGAAACCGCCAGCCGGGCGCAGATGCGCCGGCAGCAGGAACGATTTGCCGCGGTGCTGGTGCCGGTGGTGTTTTCGGGCTGCATGCTTTGGATCGGATTCCTGGCCTTCGGCAACGTCCGGGAACGCCGGGCCGAAATCGGCATCCTGCGGGCGATCGGCTACCGATCCCGACAGATCCTGGCGATCATCCTCGGCAAGGCCGCCCTCCTCGGACTGATCGGCGCAATCCTGGGTTACCTCCTCGGGGCTCTGATCGGGGCACAGTGGAATGCCGGCGACCGGGAAATTGCCGCCGCCTCCACCGGGCTGGGGCTTGACCTCGGGTTGATGGCCATGGCCACCGGCATGGCGCTGCTGCTCGCAGTATTCGGAAGCTGGATTCCGGCGCTTTGGGCGGCCCGGCAGGATCCCGCGGACGTGTTGCAGGAAAGCTGATCCCATGGCGCTGCTGGAACTCGAGCAAATCACCAAGACCTATCGCGCCGGTCAGGCCGGCGAAGTGCGGGCGCTGGCCGGGATCAGCCTGTCCCTGGCCGCGGGGGAATTTGTCGCGGTCCAGGGACCGAGCGGCTGCGGCAAGACGACGCTGCTGCTCATGGCGGGCGGACTCTTGGCGCCGACGGCCGGCCGCGTCCGGTTGAATCGGGAAGATCCCTATGCGATGAGCGCGGACCAGCGCGCGGGATTTCGGGCGCAGCACCTCGGTTTCGTCTTCCAGCAATTCCATCTGGTGCCGTTCCTCAGCGTGCTGGACAATGTGCTGGCGCCCGCGCTGGCGGCCGCGGTGCCTGACGCGCGCGAGCGGGCCGAAGAACTCGTGGCTCATTTCGGCCTGCAATCCCGCCGCCAGCATGTTCCCGCTGAACTCAGCACCGGCGAACGCCAGCGCACCGCCCTGGCCCGGGCCCTGTTGAACCGCCCGAAACTCCTGCTGGCGGACGAGCCCACGGGCAACCTCGACCGCGAGAATGCCGGCATCGTGCTCGAGCACCTCGTGAGATTTTCACGGGCGGGAGGCGCGGTGCTGCTGGTGTCGCATGACGACCACGCCGTGAAACACGCCGATCGCATCATTCAGCTGCCGAGTCGGCCGCGATAAGCGCATTCCCTCCGCGGTCGCGCCGGCGTCCCTTTTTTCCCTGCGCCCATCCTTTGGGTTGTCACGCGTTGGTTTCGGACCTATCCCCCGGTTTGTCTGCTGTCCAAACTCACAACCCTCGTTTCCCCTCGCCTATGAAGCCCCGCTGTTATTTCCGCTCCCGCGCCGCCGTTATGGTCGCCTTCTTGCTGGTCGGCCAGCCACTCGCTCGCGCCGCCGACGTCCCGGCGGGGGTGTGGGTGCGCGAGGGATACGCGTTGTCGGTCGCCGTGGAGGGGATTAAATCGCCCCGTTTTCTCGCGGTGGCGCCGGGCAACACCTTGTTTGTCAGTGTGCCCAAGGAAGGAAAGATCGTGGCGTGCCGCGACACGGACGGTGACGGCAGGTTCGAGACGCAGACCCCTTTCGTGGCGGGCAAGGAGCCCGCCACCGTCCTGCAAGGCATGCAATGGCACGACGGCTGGCTGTGGTTTGCCCAGTTGAACGCCATCAGCAAGGCGCGCGACACCAACGCCGACGGCAAGGCGGACGAGGTGGTTCAAGTTTTGGGACCCGACCAGCTTCCGACGGGCGCCCGGGGCGGGCACATGTGGCGCGCCCTGCTGATTCACCAGGGCCGAATCTACACCCACGTGGGTGACCAGACGAACGCCACCGACGAACCGATCGAGGCTTCCGAACGCAAAAAAATCTGGAGCTTCGCGCTGGATGGTTCGGACAAGAAGCTGTTCGCCTCCGGCATCCGCAACACGGAAAAACTGGTCATTCGCCCGGGCAGTGACGAAATCTGGGGCGTCGACCACGACATCGACCTGCTGGCCGCGAAACTGGAGGGCGACAAGAAGTTCGGGCAGCCGATCACCGACCACAATCCTCCGGCGGAACTGAACCGCTATGTCGAGGGCGGTTTCTATGGGCATCCCTGGATCCTGGGAAAAAACCAGCCGAACTTGAATTTTCTCAGCGAGCCGAAGTTAATCGAATACGCCAGCAAGACCACGGTGCCGGAGTGGCTGATGCCGGCCCACAGTTCGGCGAATTCGCTGACTTTCTATCGCGGCATAAAATTTCCGCACGCGCACGGTGACGCCTTCGTGGCCCAAAAGGGCGGATGGAACGCCACCGCCAAGGTGGGCTACTGCCTCGCCCGAATTCTGTTCGAGAACGGCCATCCCTATGGCGAATTGAAGATGGTGAGCTTCCTCAAGAACGGCACCGAGATTCTCGGCCGCCCCGCCGACTGCACGGAGGCCTCGGATGGCTCCCTGTTGTTCAGCGACGATTTCGGCCACAAGGTGTATCGGCTGAAATACGTCGGCAAGTAACGCCGGACTTTGGTGTGCGCCGCCGGCCGGGCTGGCCGGCGGCAGCGCGAGCTGGCGCGACCAACCCGCAGCGGGTGGCGCGCCCGGAATCGTTACTTCGCCTCCGCGTACGCCGCCATGCCGACACACGAGCAGACGAGGTGACGGTCGCCGTGGACGTTGTCGACCCGGCCGACGCTCGGCCAGAACTTGCTGGCGCGCGTGAAGCGATCCGGAAACACCGCGCTCTCGCGTGAGTAAGGATGGTGCCAAGTGTCGGCGCACACGGCCTGCGCCGTATGCGGGGCATGCTTGAGGGGATTGTTGGCCCGGTCGGATTCGCCGTTGGCCACGGCCTGCATCTCGCCGTGGATGGAGATCATCGCATCGCAAAAGCGATCGAGCTCGCTCTTCGCCTCGCTCTCGGTCGGCTCGATCATGAGCGTGCCCGGCACCGGAAACGACATGGTCGGGGCATGATAGCCGTAGTCCATGAGGCGCTTCGCGGCGTCCTCGACCTCGAGGCCGTGCTTCTTCCACGCACGAAAATCGACGATGCATTCATGCGCGATCAGGCCGGCGTTGCCGCGATAGAGCACCGGGAAGAATTTTTCCAGGCGCCTGGCCACATAGTTGGCGTTGAGGATCGCCACCTTGGTCGCGGCGGTGAGGCCGTCCGTGCCCATCATCCGGATATACATCCAGGAGATGACGAGGATGCTGGCGGAACCGTAGGGTGCGGCGGAAACGGCTCCGATGTGAGATCTCAGATTTGAGATTTGCGATTGCGGCGCAACGACCGGGTGCCCGGGCAGGAATTTGGCGAGGTGCGCCGCCACCCCGATGGGGCCCATGCCGGGACCGCCACCGCCGTGGGGAATGCAGAATGTCTTGTGGAGGTTGAGGTGGCAGACGTCCGCTCCGATGTGGCCGGGCGAAGTCAGCCCGACCTGGGCGTTCATGTTTGCCCCGTCCATGTAGACCTGTCCGCCGTGGCGGTGGATGGTGGCGCAGATGTCCTTGATCGAGGCCTCGAACACGCCGTGGGTCGAAGGGTAGGTGACCATCAACGCGGCCAGCTCGTGCGCGTGCGCGGCGGCTTTCGCGGCGAGGTCGGAGACGTCGATGTTACCGTTGGTGTCGCACGCGACGGGCACGACCTTGAAGCCGCACATCGCGGCGCTGGCCGGATTGGTGCCGTGGGCGCTGGTGGGAATCAGGCACACGTGGCGGTGACCGTCGCCCCGGGACTCGTGGTAGGCGCGGATTACGAGCAGGCCGGCGTATTCGCCCTGCGAGCCGGCGTTGGGTTGGAGCGAAACGGCGGCGAAGCCGGTGATTTCAGCCAGCCAGGTTTCGAGATCGCGGAAGAGTTTTTGGTAGCCACGCGTCTGTTCGGCCGGGGCAAAGGGATGCATCCGGCTGAATTCCGGCCACGAGACGGGGAACATCTCGCTGGTGGCGTTCAGCTTCATCGTGCACGAGCCGAGCGAGATCATCGAGTGGCAGAGCGAGAGGTCCTTGGCTTCGAGCCGCTTGATGTAGCGGAGCATCTCGTGCTCGGTGGGGCAGGCATTGAAAGTGGGGTGGGTGAGGAAGGCGGAGTTTCGCGCCAGGGGGGCGGCATAGGCCGCCATTTCAGATTTCAAATTTGAAATCTGAAATTCAAGTCCGGCGGCGTCGGAAAAAAGCGACAGCAGAGTCTTCACGTCCTCGACCGTGGCCGTTTCGTCGAGCGAGATGCCAACAGTGTAATCGTCGACCACGCGCAGGTTCATCTTCTTTGCCTCGGCGGCGGCGTGGACCCGGGCGGCGGCGACATTGCCGATCGTCAGGGTATCGAAGACCGGCTCCGCGTTGACCGTGGCGCCGGCGGCGCGGAGGCCGGTGGCAAGCAATTCGGTCAGGAGTTTCACGCGTCGTGCGATCCGCTTCAGGCCGTCCGGGCCGTGGTAGACCGCATACATCGAGGCCATGACGGCGAGGAGGACCTGCGCGGTGCAGATATTCGACGTGGCCTTGTCGCGGCGGATGTGCTGCTCCCGCGTGCCGAGGGCGAGCCGGAGCGCGGGATTTCCGTGCACGTCTTTCGAAACCCCGACGAGGCGGCCGGGCATCTGGCGTTTGAAGGCATCCTTGGTGGCAAGAAAACCGGCGTGGGGCCCGCCGAAACCAAGCGGCACGCCAAAGCGCTGGGCCGAGCCGACCGCCACATCGGCGCCGAATTCGCCGGGGGCGCGCAGCAGGGCAAGCGCCAGCAGGTCGGCCGCCACGATGGTGAAGGCGCCCGCGGCGTGGGCCGCACCGAAGAACTTCTCGAAGTCGTGGATCGAGCCGGTCGTGTCGGGGTATTGCACGAGCACGCCGAAGCAGTTTTCCCCAACCGCAAACGTGCGGTGGTCACCCACAACGACCTCGATGCCGAGCGGCTTCGCGCGGGTTTTCACAATGTCGATGGTCTGCGGATGGCAATGCGCGGAGACGAAAAACGCGCGGTGAGCGGCGGCGTCGCCCTCCTTGAGGCGGTGGCACATCATCATCGCCTCGGCGGCCGCGGTGCCCTCGTCGAGCATCGAGGCATTGGCAATCTCGAGTCCGGTCAGGTCGGTGATCAGGGTTTGGAAATTGAGCAGGGCCTCGAGCCGGCCCTGGGAAATCTCGGCCTGATAGGGGGTGTAGGCAGTGTACCAGCCGGGGTTCTCGAGAATGTTGCGCTGGATGACGGGCGGAGTGTGGGTGTCGTGATAGCCGAGACCGATGAAGCTGCGGAAAATCCGGTTGTCCGCGGCGATGCGGCGGAGTTCGGCCAGCGCGGCGCTCTCGCCAATGGCAGCGGGCAGCTTCAGCGGCTCACGGCGAATCGGTGGCGGCACGGCGGCGTCGATCAGAGCGTCGAGGGAGGGCTGGCCCAAGGTTGCCAGCATCGCGGCCGTGTCGGCGGCGCTGTCGCCGAAATGTCGGCGGGCAAACGTGTCGGTGGGAGCGAGCGGATCGTGGTGCGAAGACATGCGTTCGGACGGTAGGCTTCGACCCGGGTCGCGCAACCGCGATTTGGCGCGGGGCAATCAATTCCCGCCGGCTGGCGCGATGCGACTCGGCTGATTGTTTTCCCGCCTGGCCGAACGAATAAGCCGCTTGCGGAGGCGTTGCCGGTACGAGCAGGCTTTGCTGGTATCTGGAATGCCGATTTTGAAGCCCCATCCTTTTTCCTGCCCCACCCGGGAAGCGCGTGCCGCCTTGATTGACCGACGTCTGGCGGAGCTCTATCCCGAAACGCCGGTGCCGCTCGTGCACGAGGATGCCTACACGTTGCTCATCGCGGTGCTGCTCTCGGCGCAGTGCACCGACCAGCGCGTGAACGAAGTCACGCCAGGGCTCTTTGCGCTCGCCAACGCACCGCGGCCGATGATGCGCGTGCCGGTCGCCGAGATTCAGCGGATCATCCGGCCGTGCGGCTTGTCGCCGCAGAAGGCGAAGGCGATCGCGGGCCTTTCGCGGCTCCTGGTTGAGCGACATGCCGGCGAAGTGCCGCGGACCTTCGAGGAGTTGGAGGAACTGCCGGGGGTGGGGCACAAGACCGCGAGCGTGGTGATGGCGCAGGCGTTCGGCGTGCCGGCGTTTCCGGTCGATACGCACATCCACCGGCTGGCCCAGCGCTGGAAGCTGACGAACGGCCGCAACGTTGTTCAGACCGAGACCGACCTGAAAAGGCTCTTTCCCCGCGAGCATTGGAACCAGCTGCACCTGCGGATGATCTTCTACGGTCGCGAGCACTGCACGGCCCGCGGGTGCGACGGAACGATCTGTGAAATCTGCCGTGAGCTGTTTCCTGGCCGGACCAGGGCGGTGGCGACGAAGAAGGGCTGACTTGGGAGTTCGGCGGATTTGTTTTCGACCTCGGGCGAAAACGGGATTGATTCGCCGCGGGAGTCGCTCCACGTTCCCGCCCTCACATCGGACGCTTAGCTCAGTTGGTTAGAGCACTAGTATCACACACTAGGGGTCCCGGGTTCGAGTCCCGGAGCGTCCACCATCTGGGCATCCACTAAAGGATGTGTTCTGTGGCGTTTGGCTGATGGAGCGCGGGTGAAATTCGCGCCGTGAGCAATAACACTTGCGCCGGTTTCCGCCGTTGCCACAATCGTGGCCATTGCACTGCAGCAGCCGTTTCCCAATGCACTTTAGCTCACGTGGTTCCAGCCCTTGCCTCGCGCTCTCGGCGCTGTTCCCGGTTGCTGGAAAAGCCATCCTCGTGATAATGGGTCGACGCCGAGATCGCGGCTTCGCCGGCCTATTCTAAGCATCGCCCGTCCTGCTATCCAACGCAGCCATCCAACCCAGTCCTGTCCTGCCAATGAAAACACTCGATAAGATTTTCGTCACTTTCCTGCTTGTCTCGACTCTGCTTCAGGCAAGTCCTGAGCCCGGGACTGGCGCAGTTGTCGGCCGGGCGGCTGCGGAGCCGGAGCCGACTCCCTCGGTCGCACCCGTGATTACAGCGCAGCCGTTGAACATCACCGTGAATGCCGGCCAGCCTGCGAACTTGACGGTCACGGCAACGGGCACGCCGGCCCCGAGTTATCAATGGCGGAAAGATGGCAACTCGATCCTCGGCGCAGTCAACGCGACCTATGCCATCGCCACGACCCAGCCGAACGACGCCGGCAGATACGACGTAATTGTCAGCAATGCCGCCGGAGCGTTCATCAGCACAACGGTAACGGTGACGGTCAACGTTCCCCCCGCGATCACGATCCAACCGGCAAGCATCACGGTGAATCCAAACCAGAGTGCGGGCTTCATCATCGCCGCGACGGGCACGCCAGCTCCCAGTTACCAGTGGCGCAAGGATGGCACCTCAATCAACGGAGCTATTGGGACCTCATTTAGCATCCCCAGTGTGCAACCGGGTGACGCCGGCAGGTATGATGTGATCATCAGCAACATCGCCGGTGCGATGGTCAGCGCGCCGGCGACGCTGACCGTTAATCTCGCCCCGACGATTACGTCGCAGCCGGCCAGCGTCACGGTAAATCCTGGCCAGGCCGCAAGCTTCAGTGTTTCCGCGACGGCGACGCCTGCGCCAACGTATCAATGGCGCAAGGATGGTGCGGTGATCGCTGGTGCGACCAGCGCGACGTTCACGCTCGCATCGGCCCAAGTGGCCGACGCAGGCAGCTACTCGGTCGTCGTTAGCAGCACCACGGGCACCGTCACGAGCAGTGCGGCAACGTTGACTTTCAATGTCGCCCCCTCGATTTCGACTCAACCGGCCAGCGTGACGGCCATTGCCGGGCAGGCGGTGAGCTTTACGGTGGCTGCGGTTGGCAGTGCACCGCTCAGTTACCAGTGGCGCCGGAACGGCGCGCTTCTGGCCATCACCAGCATCCCAACCCTCTCGTTCAGTGAAGTACAGCCGGCCAACGCCGGCATTTATAACTGCGTAATTGTTAACGCCGTCGGTTCGGTCGCCAGTGAACCCGCCGTACTCGGGGTTGCTAGTGCCAGTAAGGTGATCGGCTCTGGTACCGAAGTCGGTTCGAACATCACCGTGTCGACGAACTCCAACACCTACGATCAGGTGCTCCTCCAGGGAGCGGCCGCGACCATCACCGCCGACCCCACCCAAATTACGCGGATTTCCTACGTCGATCTCTCCGACGATATCGTTCAAGTTGAACTTTCCGGCGCTGGTTCGCTGAGCATCACGCTCGACAATCCCACCGGTCCCGCGGCGCCTTTGCTTTATAATCAGACTGTTGGCTACATGAAGGGGCATGCCGGAATCGTCATCTCCGGCGCCAACGAGACAACGAATGTCTCAGTCTATAGTGTTGGCCGCATCACCGCATTGAACCAGGCGCTCTTCCGCAGTGACGTGGCCTATGACGGAATGGCGGACCTGGCCTACATAGCGATTGCCTCCACGAACGGAAAATTCGGCAGCGTGCGCACCGGCAACGCCAGCTATTTCGGCACAACCGGTTTAACCGGTGTTTACGCGCCCGGCGTGCAGTTCATGGGATCCCTCTATGTGGGTGACATCAGCGCTTACGATTCCGCGACCCCTACTCTTGTCACGGGGACCGTTGGCGATGCTCGGATTACCGGCGGCGATCTGCGGCAGGCCAACGGTCGCGCTGTCCAGGTGGATGGACTTACGCGGTTGCAGATGTCGGCCGGAACGAACTCCCACGGAACCTACCAGCCCGTTCAACCGATCCGGGGACGGCTTGAGCGCAATGGCGTCGACGTGACCACTCAGTTGGTTCCGTAGCCTGGGTTTCTGAGGTTCCTCCCCCCACCTCGGGCGAGGTGGGGCACCCGAAGTCATCGGCATACGTCACCGCCCGCTTGGTGGGAAGTGTGACTGCGTTGCTTGTTGACGGTCTCGAAGTGCGGTTCCCGCGCGCGCTCCGGCTTCGTTAAACGGCTTTCCTTTCCGGAAATTCCTGCTTCGGTTGCCGCGCCTTCGACGGCATCCCCCTCACCGAAGCTTCATGGCACTTGCCGTGCCGGAAGTTGGGTTCTCACCATGATTTTCCCGCGACGTCCCCATTGCCCTGCCAATTTTCCCCAATTCGGTTTCATTCGATCTGTCCCCTGCAAACTGGCCGTGGCTTGGCTCGTTCGTCGGGTGGGTCAGGGGAACAGACTCCCGGTGCTTTTCGCCTTCCTCGTGCTCGCCTCGCCGGTGTTGGCGCAGGCGCAAACCCAGGGTTGGCGGGCCGGCGTGGCCCGGGTGAAGATCACCCCGGAAAGGACCATGTGGATGACCGGTTACGGTTCTCGCGATCACCCGGCGGAAGGAACGCTGCAGGACTTGTGGGTGAAGGCCCTGGCATTCGAGGATCCGTCCGGTCGCCAGGGCGTGTTGATCACGGCTGACCTGTGTGGCGTCACCCGCGAGATCACCCAGCAGGTCGCGAGCGAACTGGAAAAACGCCACCGGTTGCCCCGCGAATCGGTCATGGTCAATGTGTCCCACACGCACTGCTCGCCGTTCATCGAGGGCTTCGCGTCCGGGTTGCGCGTATTCAATGCCGAGGACAAAAAAAGTTTCACCGCGTATCGCCGGCAGCTCGAAGGGTGGATCCTGCAGGCTGCCGGGGAGGCGCTGAATAAGCTGGCCCCGGCTGCGCTGGGATGGGGCGTCGACTCCGCTGACTTCGCGGTCAATCGGCGCAATAATCCCGAGAAGGAGGTTCCCCGGCTGCGGGCTGAGGGCAAGCTGGTCGGTCCGGTGGATCACGATGTGCCGGTCCTCGCCATCCGCTCCGCCGCCAACGAGGTTCTCGGCGTCGTCTTCGCCTATGCCTGCCACAACACCACGCTCGGCATCTACCAGTGGCACGGCGATTATGCCGGCTCTGCGCAAATGGAAATCGAGCGGCGCCATCCGCAGGCGATTGCGCTCTTTGTCGCCGGCTGTGGCGGCAATATCAATCCGCTGCCTCGTCGCGAAGTGGCGTTGGCGGACAAGTACGGGCGCCAGCTTGCCGACGCGGTGGACAAGGTTTTGGGCCGGTCGATGGAAACGGTGCGCGGGCCATTCCGCTCCGCATTTGCGGAAATCACCCTTGAGTTTGCCGAGCAGCCCACGGTGGAGAAGCTGCGCGCGGCGACAGCGGCCAAGTCCGAGGGCGAGCGCGCCTGGGCCACTCATCTGCTATTCCAATTGGAGCATGGCGGCATTCCGGCGAGTTATCCTTTTCCAATTCAGGCCTGGCGGTTGGGGGAACTCTCGTGGGTGGCGCTCGGCGGCGAGACGGTGGTGGACTACGCACTGCGGCTGAAGAAAGAGGCCGGACCCAAGCTGTGGGTGTTTGGCTACTCGAACGACGTCATGGCCTACATCCCATCGGAGAGCATCCTCGTGGCAGGCGGTTACGAGGGAAAGACGTCGATGATACCCCACGGCAAGCCCGGCCCCTGGGTCGCAGGCTTGGAAGGAAAGATTGTGGGCCGGGTTCACGATCTGTTGCGGCAGGTTCGCGCTGCACCCTGAGGGCCCCCAAAACAACCGCCTTCCCTTTCGGCGAATTCGGGTTTGTATCGCAGCGTCAATCACGTCGCTGGCGCCACCTGAACTCCGCGTTCCCACCGGCTCGTGGAATTCCGGCCCCGTTCGCAACCCCCCCATCTTACCCCGGAGAAAATTACCGATGAAAAAATGCACCCTTATTTGTGGATGGCTTGCCGTCGCTTTGCTTTCGGGCCTCGCCCGGGCGGAGGAGAGCCTGCGCTTTCGCGACCTCTTTAACGGCCGCGACCTGACGGGCTGGATCGATGTGAACACCAGCAAGGACACCTGGAAGGTGCGCGACGGCCTGCTGATCTGCAGCGGACAGCCGATCGGCGTGATGCGCTCGGAAAAACAATACGAAAATTTTATCCTGCACATCGAGTGGATGCACATGACGGCCGGCGGAAATTCCGGCGTGTTCGTTTGGAGCGAGGGCACCGTGCCGGCGGGGAAGCGTTTGCCCAAGGGGTGCGAGGTGCAGATGCTCGAACTCGACTGGCCCAACTTGAACCGCGAAAAGGACGGCAAGCCGCGCCATTCGGGCTATGTGAGTGGCGAATTGTTTGGGGCCAACGGCCTGAAGACGACACCGGACAATCCGCGCGGGGAGCGGAGCATGTCCTTTGAAAGTCGCTGCAAGGGAAAAGGGGAATGGAACACGTACGATGTCGTGTGCGTCGACGGGGTGATCAAGCTGGCGATCAACGGCAAGTTTGTGAATGGCGTCAGCAAGGCCACGGTGAGAAAAGGCTATCTGTGTCTGGAGTCGGAGGGGGCGGAGATTCGTTTCCGCAATATTCGGATCATGGAACTGCCGTCGGGAATGGCCACGGCGGAGCAAACGGCTCCGTTGGTCGGGAACTAACGCGGCGTCTTCGTCACGCACCCCGCACGCGTCGGTCATGAGATCGACGGTAGTTTCGTCGATTGCCCGGACGACGACCCATTGGGCGATGTCTTCGTCGCCCAGTTCCCGGAACGCGCGATCCGGCAGGATTTCCGGCGCCTTTTTGACCAACGCCTGGCTGGCCAGATCACGGGCAATGAGCAGGCCGATACCCGTGCATCAATTTCGTGGCGCCCACGATGAGAGCGGAGGCCGGCGGAGAAACGCGGAAGTGCGGAGAGTGGAAGTAGAGCGGGCGGTTGATTTCCTGCTCGGTCGGAGTGCCGCCGAGGAGAAAATGTTTGAAACTCACGCCATCACTTTTCGGACCGAGCCTGGCGGTCGCGCCGGCGAGATCGGCAAAGGTCGGCAGCAGGTCGTAACCGACGACGTTGAGGGTGCTGCGCGAGGCGGCGGCGAAGATCATCGGGAACGGTGAGACAACGGTGTCAGCGAGGGCGGGCCGCGGCGAGATGCTCGATTGCCAGGCGGCGCAGGCGCGTGACGACGGCGGGTTGCGCGGCGGAGACGTCGTGTTGTTCGCCGGGATCGGATTCAAGGTCGAACAGAGCACCGGCGCGGAGCGGGTCTCCGGTAAGGAGGCCGGGATACTGGCTGGGGTGGGCCTGGTCGATGGGCGCAAGGATCGTCACCCCATCCGGAGCGCGGGGATCGATCCACTTGGCATCCGGCGGCAGAGTCTCGCGCGGCTGGCTGGCTTCGACGTGGAGTTTCCAGCGGCCGCTGCGCACCGTGCGGAGCGTGGTGCCTTGAAACCCAAAGAGCGCCTCGTGCAGAACGGTGGCCCGGTCGGTCAACACGGGCCAGAGGTCGCGGCCGTCGAGTGTGCGGTCGGCTGGGAGGGGTTGACCGGCGCGAGCGAGCAACGTGGGAAACCAATCGATCAAGCCGGCGGGGGTCGAAAGCGTCTGGCCAGCCGGGATCCGGCCGGGCCAGCGGGCGAGGCACGGGACGCGCAGCCCGCCCTCGGCGGTCATGGCCTTCATGCCGCGCAGGCCGCCGTTGCTGCCGCCGAAGTAAGCGCCGTTGTCACTGGCGAACACGACGAGCGTGCACTCGTCGAGCCCGAGCTCGCGAAGTTTCGCCATGACCTGCCCGACGCTCCAATCCAGTTCGGCGACGGCGTCGCCGTAGAGGCCGGCACCGCTCTTGCCGTGGAATTTTTCCGAGACGGCGAGGGGTTTGTGCGGCATCGCGTGGGCCAGATAAAGGAAGAACGGGCGCGTACGATTCGCGGCGATGAAGTCGAGCGCGCGTTGCGTGTAGCGTTGCGTGAGCGTCGCCTGCACGACGGGATACTCGACGACTTTCTCGCCGTCGATGAGCTGCACGGGGCGCATGTCGTTGCTGTAAAGAATGCCAAAATACGAATCGAAGCCGCGCCGCGTGGGCCAGGATTCGACGCGACGGTGGCCCAAATGCCACTTGCCGACCATGCCGGTGGCGTAGTCGCGAGCGCGGAGCGACTGCGGCAGGAGCGTTTCGGCGGGAGCGAGCGCGAGTTCGTCGACCGCCGGTGTGCCATCGGGCGTCGGGTTGCCGAACAAACCGTGGCGCGAGGGGTAGCGACCGGTGAGAAGCGAGGCCCGCGCCGGTGCGCAATACGGCGTGGGCGCGTAGAACTGCGTGAACCGCGCGCCCTCTGCCGCCAGTCGGTCGAGCGCGGGCGTGTGGGGCCGCGGATTTCCGTAGCAGCCGAGGTCGCCGAAGCCGAGATCGTCGGCGAGGATGAGAATGAGGTTGGGCGGCGGCGGGGATGCAGCCCGGGCGACGGGGGCGCCAGCGACAAGCCCGAATATGACGCAACGCAGGAGTCGGGTGGCTTTCATATCTGTTTGGCCGCCTCCGCCTTCTTTTTCGACCCGCTCGTGGTCTCGACGGCGGGCCGGTTGATCGTGGGCAGCCAGCGCGCATGCTCGGCGTTGCCGGCGGCGAACTGGCGATCGCCGGCGACGATGAGCACGATGTTGGGTGGGCGAGGCGCAGTGGTGGCCTGGGACCAAGCGGCGGCGGGAGAGCCGACGAGCAGTGGAGAGGGGAGGCTGAGGAGCGGATGCTGGCTGGGGCAAAATACACGCATGGGATGTGGAGGAAAAGGCATTGGGGCCGGGCGGAGATTATGCCGCGAACCATGCGAAATTGGACACAAAGCGTAGCACACGCGAACCGGTGTCAAGCGGGGTGGCCGATGGCCCGCGGTCAGAAACCCCGAAGGGGCGAGATTCGAATGCCCGCGCCGATCCGAAGTCAGGACATCCGGACCCCGTCCGGCTGTTGCTGAAAATCCCCCATTCGACTTCCTTGCATATTCGAGGTGGCACCTCGAATATGCGAGGAACGTGAAACCAGTCATCCCACGCTCCGAAGCCGCTGCGGCCATCCGATCCGCCCTGTCGCGCAACCCGGTCGTCGCGCTGCTCGGACCGCGCCAGTGCGGCAAATCCACCCTCGCCCGTCAGCTCGCCGCCGAAGCCGGCCGCGCCCTGTTTCTCGACCTCGAGAATCCCGCCGACCTCGCGGTTCTCGCCGCGCCCATGCAAGCCCTGGCGAATTTCCGCGGGCTCGTGGTGTTCGACGAGGTGCAGCGCCGGCCCGATCTGTTTCCCATCTTGCGGGTGCTCGCCGACCGCAAACCGCGTCCCGCCCGCTTTCTGGTGCTCGGCAGCGCTTCGCCCGAACTGCTGCGGCAGTCGTCCGAGACGCTCGCCGGCCGCATCGCTTTCATCGATCTGGCCGGATTCACTTTGCGCGAGGCCGGGGCGGAGAAGGCCGGCCGGCTCTGGCAGCGCGGCGGTTTTCCGCGTTCGTTTCTGGCCGGCCGCGAAGCACTCAGTGTCACCTGGCGCGACGATTTCGTGCGCACGTTTGTCGAGCGCGATCTCGGGCAGCTTGGCTTCAACCTCCCGGCCGCATCCATGCGTCGTTTCTGGACCATGCTCGCCCATTGTCACGGTCAGACGTGGAACGCCTCCGAGATCGGCCGCTCCCTGGGCGTGAGCGATCAGACGACCCGCTCCTACCTCGACGCGCTCACCGGGGCGCTATTTGTGCGCCAGCTTCCGCCGTGGTTCGAAAACCTCGGCAAACGCCAGACCAAGGCGCCCAAAATCTACATCCGCGACAGCGGCCTCTTCCACACCCTCATGGGCTTGCCCGACCGGCGCACCCTGCTGGCTCATCCCAAACTCGGCGCCTCTTGGGAGGGGTTTGCCATCGAGCAAATCATCGCCCGCTTTCCGACTCGCGACACCTACTTCTGGTCCACCCATGCCGGCGCCGAGCTCGACCTATTCATCATGAGTGGCGGCAAACGCATCGGCTTCGAATTCAAATTCAACGACGCCCCGTCGACCACCAAGTCCATGCGCATCGCACTGGCCGACCTGAAGCTCGACCACCTCTGGGTCGTTCATCCCGGCGAGCACCGCCACTCCCTCGGCGACCGCATCGAGGCAATCGGCCTCGCCGAGCTCGCGACCCGTGTTACCCGAATCGCGTGACCGAGCCAACGGGGAGCGCTCCTCGCCCGGTAATGCAGGCGGACGCGGATCGCTGCCGACCATGGCATTCCGCAGTTTTTCAGAGGGGAAGTTTACGCCCATCCAGAACTCATCGTGATTGCCGATGACCGCATACCAGGGGATGGAACGGTCGAGCCCGGCGGCCTGGAAGGGCTTCTGATAGTCGATGGTGGAGACGCCGAGCTGAGCGCCGGATGTGGGGATGACATACTTGCCGTCGATCACATCAATGAACCAGCGGAGTTCGTTGAACTGGGAGCTGTTGGCCACATCTCCGAGCATGATCCCGAAATCGAAGGGCGACTGCCGGTGCAGGGCGTTCACGGTCTTGACGGCAGCGTCGAGCACCTGGGTGGTCGCAAGGAGGACCGGTGAATACGCTTGGGAATAAAGACCCGAAGTTTGGAAAGGCGCGTTCCACCCGTAATAAGGCACTTGGGCCGGCGACTCTTTATCGGTGATATGGATGTCGCTCATCGAGAAGAACGACAACAGCCGCGCCGCATTTGCCGCACCCGCGTAACCGGCGGGCATCAGGTCGAATCTCCGGCCCGCGTCCTCGCCCGGGCCCAGCTGCCATGCGCTGTAGCCGTGGACGCCGTAGAGCGAGACGTCCTTCGGCAAAACCTGCGGGGTGCCCGGCGGGATGGCGACCGGCCTGACCGTCTGCTGGCGGGTTGTGAGTGCTATTGGTTCCGCCTCCGTTCCGCGCACGGAGACAAGAAACGAGTGCAGAGTGAGCAATCCGATGATTTTAGTGTTTCCGCGCGCAGCCAAGTGGGCACGGGCTCGAATATTCTTATCGCCGGCTTTGTCCTCAACGGCACCGCCGATCGAATGCTGCTCATCCGGGGCATTGGTCCGGCCTTGCAAACGCTCTTTGGGGTGAATGGCGCGCTAGGCGATCCGAAGCTGGAGGTCTACCGGCAGGACAACACCAAGATCATTGACGTGTAGGAGCGGCTTTACGCCGCGACCCAAGCGACCTACACTGTGGCGATCGCCTCGACAACCTACTCGGCAAGTGGCGGTCAAGTCACGTTCAACGTGCACTGAGCTTCCCGGCGGGTGCGGTTCCGAGTACCAACGGAGGCGGATCGGCCGCCAGCAACGCGGGCCAACTCACGGTGGCGGCGCGCATCGTACGGATCGGCAGTCAGACGGCGGCTTCGGGGACGCAGGTTGTGGTGCCGATCCCACTGCTCTCCGCCGGCGACGAAAACAACGTCACCTTCGCGCTCCAGTTCAATTCGACGAAGCTCGCCAATGTGAGCCACGCCGCCGGAGCCGAGATGCCCTGCTGCCGCCGCGCGTCGGCGACGCGGGCCCCCATTATGTCGGAAAATGCCGGAATTTTGTCAGAATTTGCGGGAATGTGCGGGTATGCCAATAGCAGCGGAGCTGCTACACTGCACCCGATGGTAGCTCCTTTTTTTTCCTGATTCGCCGGGCCCCGCTCTCCTGCGCGAAGCGCGCTGCTTTAACGACGCCAGGGACATCCCCAGGTACGGAACCCAGCCTTTCTGAAAAGTTAGCCGGTGTGCTCGTTGATCGCTGCGTCGA
>JBIJCX010000603.1:0-3416 GCA_044344465.1 Opitutaceae bacterium | reverse complement strand
CGTGGCCAGCCTGAGCTCCCGCGCCCCTGGCGCCGCATCGGGCGCGATCGTGACCTCGACGATGACCAGGCTCGCGATCGATACGCAGGCCGGCGTCTGCACCCATTCGCGAGTCCGCTTCTCGATCCGAGCGATCAGTTGCGCGGATCCCTCCTGGCCTGAACCCACCGCTCCGGATGCCGCTGCCATCGTCGACATCATCATCATCGGACTCTCCGACGCCATCATCGGGGCCGTCGCAGCCGGGGCCGCCGTCGTGGTCCGGCGGAGAATCTTCAACTGCTCGTTCAGCAGTTGCATCTCCTGATTGTTCAGGCGCCGGAAATAATCGGCCACCCGGGCAGAAACTCCCGCCCCGGAAAAGATCACGGCGTTGACCTCGTCCAGACCCTGCCCGCCCAGCTTGATTTGAAACGTGGTCCCCTGCTGGCCACCGGCGGGATACGTGTAACCGATGTGGGGTCGCGTCTGCGCCAGCCCCACCGACGCCATCGCCAGCCAGCCGGCGAACCCCAGGAACGTGAGCTTTTTGAGTGTCCGCTTCATCACATGATTTCGGTCAGGAGTCCGCCGGACTTTGCGCCTTCCGCGACGGACGGCAGCACGTGGGCGTCCGCGCCCATGGGATGGGGAAGCTTCGCGCGGGCGTCGATCCCACCCAGGGCATAGATGCTGCCCAGCAGGTCCACCGGATACACCGGTCGATCCTTGACTTCCTCGGCGCGCGCGTCGGACGCACCGACGACTTGGCCGCCCTTGAACCCGCCGCCCGCAACCAACGCGGTGAAGACGTTGCCGTAGTGATTGCGACCGCCATTCCACGGCGGCTGCCAGTCCACCTTCGGACCGCGGCCGAATTCGCCGCAGCACCAGACCACGGTGCTTTCCAGCAAGCCATGGTCATGCAAGTCCTGCAGCAGCATGGCCAGCCCCTGGTCCAGTTGCGGGCACTGCCGGCGCATGGTCGCGAAGTGATTGCTATGCGTATCCCACCCACCGGGATAGTTGATGACGATGTAGGGGATGCCGGCCTCAACCATCCGGCGCGCCGCCAGGCAATCCTGCCCAAACGTGTGGCGACCGTAACGATCGCGCAGGTCGGGCTTCTCCTTCGAGAGGTCGAAGACTTCCCGGCCTTCGCCCAGGATCAGCTCATACGCCTGTTTCTTGGCTTGCTCCGAAGCGGCGAGCTGAGGACTCGCGGCCATGGCCGTGCCCATCGTGTTGAGTTTCCCGAGCAGCTCGCGCCGGGACTTTTGCCGGGCTTCATTGATGCCGCGGGAAATGACGCCTTCGACCTCGAAGCGGGCGGCGTTCGGATCGCCCCCGGTGGCAAACGGTTTCAGCCGCGGCCCGAGAAAACCTTCTTCGGAGAACCGTCCCTGGGGCTGCGTCAGCACGACGTACGGCGGAATCAATCCCTTGTACGTCGGGCTCTTGAAAAGCGCGAACACGGCGCCGACGCTCGGATAGGCCAGGCGCTCGCCGGGGGCATGCGCCGTCTGCATCAGGTAGGCCGCGGTTTCGTGGCCGTTGTTCCGGTGCGTCATGCTCCGGATGAGCGAGTACTTGTCGGCCTGCCTGGCCAGATTGGGAAACAGTTCACCGAGTTGGATGCCCGCCACGTTGGTCGGGATCGCCGTCCGGAATTCGCCCATGTAATCATAACCCGAATCCGGTTTCGGATCCCAGGTGTCGTTGTGCGACATGCCGCCCCACAGGAAGATCTGGATGACCGACTTCGCCCGGGCCGTGACCGGGGGGACGGTCGGAGCCGGCGCGGCCTCAGGTGCACTCGGCGCGCCCAACACCCGGCCGTCGGCCAGCAGCATCCCGGCCGTGCTGAACAAACCAATGCGCAACGCGTCGCGCCGGGACATGGGCAGGCTGAGGCTCATGCCCAGCTGAGCCGCGGAGGTTGGGGGGAGAGGATGCCGGTTGTTCATCGGGAGGTCTTTCGTCGGGGCGTACGGCTAGTGTCGATACAGAAATTCCGTGCTGTTGACCAAGGCCCAGGCGAGGTCCAGCCAGTCCTCGCGCCGCTTGAAGACCACGTTCCTGGGGGCCGTCGCGCCCCGCTTGCCTGCCTTGGTCGCCGGGGCGGGCGGCGCGGGCCGGACCTGGCCGACGGCCTCGATCTGGCGCAACTCTTCCGGGCTGGGAAACCGGGAGAGGATCGTGAGGTAGAGCACCTCCACGATTTCCGCCGGCTTGCGGCCGGACTCGAGAATCGCCTTCAGCCTGGGTCCCTGTTCCAGCTTGCGCTGGATGTGGGTGGAATTCAGCAGGTGCAGCCACTGGGCGGGCACCGGGTTGTTGTTGCGCTCATTTTCCAGGCCGGTGGCCCGGGCCGATCGCCCGAACAGCGCCAGAAACGGACTCGTGATGCTGCCGTCCGCGATCGCAATCGCCGGCTTGTCCTCCGGGATATAGGTGAACGGTTCCGGAATGGGGCTGGTGTAGAGATCCGACGCCCCGGTGATCTTGTTGATCGCGTCGATCAGCACCTCGGCATCCAGCCGGCGCAACGGATAGCTCGCGAAGTTGGCTGCGGCTTCGGGTGTCGCGAACCGCGGCATCGAGGAGAACTGATACGCCTGGGAGTTGAGGATCAAACGGAAGAAACGCTTCAGGTCGTAACGCCCCACGATCAACTCCCGCTCCAGATAGGCCAGCAAGGCGGGATTGCTCGGCGGGTTATCCGGCCGGATATCGTCCGGCTCGTGGATGATGCCGCGGCCCAGCAGCCACGCCCAGACCCGGTTCGCGATGCTGGACGTGAACCAGGAATTGTACGGTGTGATCAACCAGTCGGCGAAGACATCCCTTGGATCGGTGTTCGGGGGCAATTCGATCTCGGTGCCGTCCGGGAAGATCGCCACCAGCGGCCCGTCGTCCGTCAGCTCACGCGGCGTCGCCTGCGCCACCCCGGCGGGTGCCTGCCCGATCGCGGCGATGGCGGCGCGGCCGGGCGCGGTGTTGCCGGGCACCGCGCTGGCCCCGAGCGGATCCCAAAAAACGTGCTCCTCCTTCCACTCGCTGGTGGGCTTGTAACCGATCTGGGAAAAAAACACCGCCATGCCGGCCAGGCGCGTTGCCGGCCAGGACTCGGCGCGCACGCCCATGAAGGTCAGGGCCACCGCGGACGCGATGCCTTCCGGGTTTCGATTCTGGACGGCACGGTAGAAGTTGACCGGGCCCACGCGGAAATTGCTGCCGCTCGCCGTGAGCAGTTCGCGGACGAACTTGTCATACGGCTGGTTGGCGGCCAAGGAGGCCCGGACCCAGCGATGATAGGCCTGGGCCGCATTGGGCCAGAGATTGACGGGAAACTCGGCCTTGATGCGCAGGATATCGCCCCACTTCATCGCCCAGTAATCGGCGAACTCATCCCGCTCCAACAACCGATCGATCAG
>JBIJCX010000269.1:0-11990 GCA_044344465.1 Opitutaceae bacterium | reverse complement strand
GCGGTCGCCGTTGGGATCGTCGAGGATGGAGAGGATCTGGTCGTAGCGCGGGGCGAAGGCGTTGTTGACGCCCATGGAGCCGACCTGGTCGGTGACGTCGGTCGTGAAATAACTCGCGCGGGCGGCGATGCGATCGTTGCGGAGGCTGAGCATGAAGCCGGCGTCGAGGCCGTTGCCTTGCGGCGCGGGCGGCACGCCGCCGTCGGCGCCGACGCGTTGGGAGAAATCGGGCAGGCCGAGGTTTTTGGAGCGATTGGCAAAGACCGAGAGCCACTCGCGGGGATGAATTACGATGCCGGCGGTGGTGGTGCTGCCGGAAAACGTGTATTCGGATTTTGGAGAGTTGGCGTAGAAGCCCTGCACGCCGCTGCTACCGGCCCAAATGCCGGTGGTGTCGCGGGTGGGCGTGATGCGTGTCTGGGTGAGTTCGTCGCGGCGGTAGCCGAGGGTGGTCACGATGCGGCGCTGCCACCAGGTGCTTTGGAGCGCGAACATCTGGCTGGCGATGGCGCGGCGGCTCTTGGTGCCGCCCTGCTGGACCCAGCCGTTGGTGAGGGGAGTGGCGCGGCCGGGGACGGTGACGGAGAGCGAGGCGGGGTTGAGCGGATCAGGGGCCCGCTGCGAAGCGGAATCGCCCAGGGTGATGTAGGCGCGCCGCCAGACGGAGTTGTTGTCATTGGTCGGCTCGGCATTGAACGGCGCGCCGAGCCAGACCTCGCGCTCGGTGAAGTTGGTGGTTTTCTCGACCTGATACTGGGCCATGCCGGCCATGCGGTGGTGACCCCAGCGCCCGGCGTTCTTTTCATAAGCGAGCGTGGCGCGGAGATTGTCGCTGGCGGTGCGGCCGACGCGGCGGAGCCACGGAGTCTCGAGGTAGGTGCCACCGGCGTTGGGATTGAGGAGATTGCCGGAGGCATCGGTGGTGGGGCGGAAGCCGGAGAAGGATTGGAAGTTAGCGGGATTGCGGAGGAGCGCATTGGGATCGCCGCGAATGGTGACGTTGTCGCCGCCGACGTCGTAGTTGGTCCACGAGCCGAACTCGTGATAATAACCAACCTCGCCAACGAGCGTGGGCGTGAAGCGGTGTTCGCCGATGATCGTGATATGGTCGAAATCGTGCAGTGTGCGGCCGCCGGGGCCGGCGGCGTTGGCGCTGTCGGGCACGCGGCCGGGGTCGTTCAGGATGGTGGGCACGAAAGCGTCGGCCGCGAAGGTGGACCAGGCATTCAACGCGTTGAGGACGAAGTTTTGGTTTTCGACATAAACGAGACGTGTGGCCGTGAGCGGCCGCGTGTAGCCTAGGGCGACTTGGGCCGCAGTGGGTGCGGTGGTGACGGTGGAGGCGACCGTGGTGCTGCCGGTGCCCCACCACCCCGTGATGCCATCGACGACGGGGTAGTTGCGGCCGAGGGTGCCCCGGACTTTGCCGCGCTCGGCGTCGACGCGGATTTCAGTTTTGTCGAACGGACGGTAGGTCAGGGCGAGCGTGACGGCGCGGCGGGTCGAGGCGATGTAGTCGCGCCAGCTGCCCTTGTGGTCGTAGAGGGCGTTGAGGCGGGCGGCGAATTTCCGCGGCACGAGCGAGAGGTTCAGGTCGAGGGTGGCCCGGCCTTGGTCCTGGGTGCCCGTTTGGAGCGAAGTCTCGGCGAAGCGGGTGCCGAACTGGGCGCGCTTCGGGGAGTTGTTGATGATGCCGCCGGCCGAGCCGATGCCGAAGAGCACGGAGTTGGGGCCGCGGGAGTCGTCGAGGCGCTCGGTGCTGTAGAAATCGCTGCCGAGGCGCGTCTCAAAGTAGTTGCGGGTGCTGTTGCCGAGGATGCCGCGCGAGCGGAAATTGAAGGAGTTGCCGGCGGCGATCTGGGGGCCGCCGTTGTTCACGCGCAACGTGTCGCCATCGTCGATCTGGCTGTTGTTGGCGTAGACCATTGCCTGCTCGAGGGTCGTGGCGCCGATGTCCTCGAGAAACTCCTTGGTGAAGACGTCGATAATCGCGGGCGTATCCTTGAGCGAGGAGTTGAGCCGGCTGCCCGCGAGGGAGTTGGTGGCTATGTAGCCGACGTCGCGGGAGGTGGAGACCTCGAAGGGCGAAAGCACCAGGGCATCCTCGGTGGGTTTGGCCCCGGGCGTGGACTGGGCGAGGCCGGAGAGCGGCCACAGGCAGGCGAGGAATGCGGTTGTGAGCTTAGGGGACGGGGCAGTCATGGTGTCGGCGGTAAGAGAGGGCTCCGCGCGGTTGTCACCGCGCATCGGGGATAAGATAACACGAGCTATCTGAATTGAGAGGACTTTGTCAATCGCGATTTTGGAGGCGCGGCTCAGGCGGATTCGCGGGCGACCAATGTTGGGCGGATGATCACGTCTTCCGCGGGGGGGCGCTTCCGCTTGCCACGAAGAGCGATACCCGCGACCACCAGGCGCACAAGGTGGCTTGCGACCGCCTCGTGGTTTTCGTCTAGCGTGGTCAGGGAAGGGTGGATCAATCCCGAAAACTCCAGATTGTTGTAGCCGACCACGGCCACCGCGGAGGGCACGCGCCGGCCCCGGCGTTCGAACTCGCCGATCAGCTGGAGGGCCCAGTAGTCGTTCTCCACCATCAGGGCGGTCGCCTTTTGCTCGTCGACCAGTTGTTGGATCATCTGCCCGAGATCCTCGGCGGTGAGCGTCTGGCGCGGGGTGGAGGGCAGCCAGATCCCGCGAGACTCGACGATGGGCCCGTGCGCGCCGCACGCGGTGCGAAAGCCGGTTTCGCGGGCGAAAAAGGACGGCAGCGTGCCGCCGTTGATCGCCAGCCCGATGCGGCGATGCCCGCGCCCCACCAAGTAGTTCACCGCCTCGACGGATCCCTGGTTCAGATCCAGCCGAACGCGGGCGACCCCGGCCGGGAGTTGTCCCTGCGATTGGAACACGAGCGGCGTTGAACCGAGCTTAGCGACGATCTCCGCCACGGTCTGGCGGCTCCAACCGTGGTGGTCGATGAAGATGATCCCGTCGACATTTCGGCTCGAAAAATCATCGAGGTAGCCTTGGATCAAAGCCGGATTCGACTCGTCAAACCGGCCGATGATGACCCGCAGCCCGTGCTGTGCAGCGGCCATTTCGATGGCCTCCATCCGGCGGAAAGTCACGATCGGCGCCTGTTGGGCGACGACCAGGCCGAGCGCATGGCTCCGCCCGCCCGCCAGTTGCTGGGCGGAACGATTGGGCCGGTAGCCGCGCTGCTGGGCCGCGCTGCGGATTTTTTCCGCGGTGGCATCGGACACGCGAATGATGCCCCTGCCGGAGCCTAGAAGAACACAGCCTACGACAGCGCGAGAGACGCCGACGTGGCGGGCAAGGTCGGCTAAGGTGACGGGGGACTTGGGCATGGTTTCATCGGAGCCACGATCGCTCGACCACCGGGCGATTGGCCGCAGTGGCATGACAGATAGGAGGTCCGCGGGCCGGTCGCAAGTCAATGGATAACACGGGCAATCCGACCTGCGCCCGGGGGTCGGGCGGCCGGCTGCCCCGCCTGCGCCGGCCTCACCCCCAGCGCAGGCTGTTGGGCACGAGGGGCAGGGCGCGCAGGCGCACACCGGTGGCGGCGAAGAGGGCGTTGCCGATCCCGAGCGCGACACATTCGTTGGGCGCCTCGCCGCCGCCGGTCGACGGCAAATCTTTGCGGTCAAGCAGCACGATTTCGATGGGAGGCGCGTCGCTGAAGCGGGGGACGCGGTATTGCGAGAACCGCGAATTGAGAATGCGGCCCTGATCAAAGCGAATTGCCTCGAACAGCGCGTCGCCAGCCCCTGCACGATGCAGCCATCGATCTGCAGCTTTAGGTGGCTGGGGTTGACGATGGCGCCGCATTCAAAGGCCTCCACAATCCGCACGATGATCACGATTCCACTGGTGCGAACCACGCTGACCTCGGCACAGGTGGCGATGAAGCCGCCCTTGTTCGAGCCGACAGCAAGGCCGGCGCCGCGACCGGCACCCCGCACCGCTGTGGGATCCCAGCCAAACTTTTTCGCCGACGCCTCCAGCACCGCGCGAGCGCGGGGATCCCGGAGATTTTTCAGGCGGAAGGCCAGCGGATCGACTTTTTCGGCGTGCGCCTGCTCGTCGATGTGGGTTTCGCGCGCAAAGTGGTTCGCGACCCGGCCAGGCTGCGGCAGGAACCCTGCCGCAACGGAGTCTGCGCCGGATGATAGACCTCCGTGCGGTCGGCGACCTCGTAGAGCGCGCGAAGGGCGGCGTTGCCGGAGTTGTAGTTGCGGTGTTCCCAACGGACGAGCCGGCCGCTCGCGTCGACGGTGCTCGCATTGTCGATCAGGGCCGCTGGCCGGTAATAGGCCCAGGTGAGTTCCTCCTCGCGTGTCCAGACGAGCTTTAACGGTTTGCCGGCGCCACGGGCGAGGCGGGCCGCCTCCACTGCGTATTTGCCGGTATGTTTGCCACCGTACCCCGAGCCGGCGTCTGGCACGATCACGCGCACTTTCTCAGTGGGCAGGCGCAACGTGGAGACCAGTTCATCGCGCACCCCAAACGGGCGCTTCGTGCCCGTCCACACGGTGACAACTCCGTCCTGCCACTCGGCCACAGCGGAACGCGGTTCGAGGGGAGCATGGGCGATGTAGGCCGTGGTGTAGGTTTGCCACAGCTCGCCTGGCGCCGGCGCGGTCGCAAACGCGACGAGCAGCATGGCGCGTTCTTTGACGCTCAAGCCTTCGGCGTTAAGCAGCCGCGTAACCTGCTCCGGGCTATAGATGCGGGGCCGCAGTAGCGGCTTCTTCATCCGCGGCAGCACCGCGGCGACTTCGTCAAACGGCCGATGCAGCCCCGGTGATACAGGAATCGCAGCGCACTCACTGCGATGATGACCGTGCTCCGACTCAGTTGCTCCTCCCGCAGCAGGTGCAGGAGGTAAACCTTCAACTCCTCGTTCGTGATCAACTCGGGCGAACAATGATAGTGTCGTGCCAGTCGCGATACGACGCCGACGTAAACTTCGCGCGTCAGCGGGGACAACCCGCGCAGCTCTAACTCGTCGATGAACTTTTGACGTAATGGAGTCATGGCGGCCGCAGTCTACCGCCACACTGCCGCCGCGAGTCCGCCACTTACGACCTGCATCGCCTACTCCTGATCTCCGCGAAGCGGCTTAGTTCAACCCACCCTTTCTGGCCTAAACGGAAGATTAACGACTTGCACAGTGGAGCCGCCTCCAGAACTCGTTGATGGCCGTTCCGCGGGAAATGGCCGTTTCAATATTGTTCCTATTGGAAACGCCGCATTTTATCAACAGCGGAAGACCGGATGCCGCATGACAAGAAGTCGCTACGGCGGAAGGGTTGAACTCTGGCGAAATGAGCAGGTAGTGTGAACGTGGCCCCAATTAGTTAGGTTTTCACTTAATTCATCAATCCTGCGTTGTCTCAACCCATGAAAAATACTGCTCGTAAGTCCCTCATCGCCGCCATCGCTGTGTTCGGCTTGGCTGCCCTCACTACCCCCATCACCGCTCAGCCGTCGCCGGAGGCCAAGGCCAAGGCCGAGGCCGAGGCTACCAAGGCCAAGGTCAATGCTGCCATAGCCAAGGCCAAGGCCGCGTCCGATGCTGCCGTGGCCAAGGCCGAGGCCAGGGCAAGGGCCACGGCCGAGGCTGCCAAGAAAGCCGGTCGGCCGGGGCCGGAGTCCGATGCTGCCGTGGCCAAGGCCAAGGCCGAGCAGGAGGCTGCCAAGGCCGCGGACAAGGCCAAGGACGCGGCCGAGGCTACCAAGGCCAAGGCCAAGCAGGAGGCTGCCTTTGCCCTTGCCGAGGCCAAGACCAAGGCTGCCTCGGACAAGGCCACGGCCGATGCCAAGGCCAAGTTCGAGGCTGCCAAGAAAAATTCGGGTAAGTAACCCATCTCGGATTGAGGATCGGTTGGGGCCATCGTCCGGAACCAATCCCAAACAAGAAATCGGACCTTCGATTGTTATTAATTCCGATGGTCACGTTCCTTTCCGGAGCGTGATCATCTTTTTGTCGCTAGGTTTAGCGGTCTTGAAATTTGCTGCTGAAGGGTCCGAATTTAAACCCCGGCAATTTGCACCCGGGTCGAAGACCGCAGGCGATCCTTCCATTCTTTAGCGTGCGTTCGGTTTTTTTCCTCCCTATTTTCTTGTTGGGGCGACTCGCGGCGGCGGACCGTGCTGCGGAGTTGGCGGCCTCTCCGGCGCCGGTGGTTCGTCTCGACGAGCGGCGGGCGGTCGAGCTGGCGCTGGGAAAAACGCTTTCGATCAAACTTGGCCTGCTCCAGCGCGAAGGTGATCGATTTTCCCTGCGGGTGGCGCGGCAGCAACTGCGACCGCGGGTGGATTTTGCTTCGACCAGCGGTCAGACGCGCACGCTGACCAACGCCGAGGATGAAGATCCCCGGCTCCAAGCGGACAGGGCCGCCACGACCTACGGACCGCAGGTCACTTGGCGGGTGCCCACCGGCGGAGAGTTTTCCTACAGCTGGAATACCTCGCTCGGGGTTGCGCGGGAGACGGTGGACGATTTGCGGGGCGATCGGAGCACGACGCTGGAGACGGGATGGACCGTGAGCCTCTCGCAGCCGTTGCTCCGGGGCGGCGGATGGACGGTCGGGCGCTCGGGCCTGAAACAGGCGGAAATCGCCGACCGCTTGTCCCAGTTGAATCTGCGTGCGACGGTCATCGGAGCCGTCAACGAGGTGTTGGGTGCCTATCGCACCTTCGTCCAGGCCAAGGAGGCGGCCTCGATCGCCCGGCTGTCGCTCGGGCGAGGCAAGCGCACCTTGGAGGTCAGCCGCGAACTTCTCGACGCGGGGCGCATATCGCGCAGCGAAGGGACGCAGGCCGAGGCCGACGTGGCCGGCCGTGAGCTCGCGCTCATTACGGCCGTGAATTTTGAAGACTCTTCTCGGTTAAGGTTGGCCCGGTTGCTCGACCAGCCGTCGAGCGTGCAGTTCGAAGTGCAGCCGCCGAAAAAAGTGGAGCGCGTGACCGCGCAGGTCGGGACGGCGTTGGCAATTGCCCACCGCTCGCGCATTGATTTTTCGGCATCGAAGCTCGACGGAGAGGCGGCCAAACTGGGCCTCGCCGTCGCCCGTAACTCCCAGCTGTGGGACTTGCGTCTCGCCGCGACCCGCACGCAGTCGAGCCTGCACAATGCGACGAGTTCATTTCAGACCGCTTACGATGGCCTCCGGCGGCCCGACAAACAGGAGACGTTTGTCGGCCTGACGTTGAAAGTGCCGCTTTGGGGTGACCTGGAGCGGCGCCAAGCTCTGCTGAGTGCCAATATTGCGGTGCGCCAGCACGCGCTGCGGCACGAGAACCTGCGCCATGACATCGAGTCCCAGGTCATCGATCGCATCCGCAATCTGGAGGCGGCGGGAAAATTTCTGGAAATCGCGCGGCAGTCGCGTGAGCTCGCCGCCAAGGCGGTGGACGATGAATCGTTCCGCTTTCGCTCCGGTCTGAGCTCCATCCTGAACGTGGCCCGGCTCGAAGACGGATTTGTCTCCGCGCAGATGGGCGAGCTGGGTGCATTGCTCGGTTATCTGAATGTCGTGACGGGGCTGGATGAGACGCTTGGGGTGACGCTGCAGACGTGGAAAGTGACCTTGGATTCCGACCAGGGGGATCGGCCGAAAATTTCGCCATGAGCATACCCACCGACCTTACTTTTGTTCGCATCCCGCTCGACGAATTGCTCGGTCTGCTCGTGCAGCGTGTCGTGGCGTTGTTGGACAGCGAGCGCTGCACGATTTTTTTGCACGATACCAAGAACAAAGAGCTGTTCTCCCGGGTGGCGAGCGGGGCTGAAGTGAAGGAGATCCGCTTCCCCCAAGGCGCGGGATTGGCCGGCGAGTGTTTCACGACCGGCAAGCTGATCAATATCCCCGATGCTTACGCCGATGCGCGCTTCAACCCCCAGGTCGACCTGGCGACAGGCTATCGCACGCGGACGATTTTGTGTTTTCCGATCGTCGGTCCCCGCGGGGAGAAGGTCGGACTCATGCAAGTGCTGAACCGGATTGGCGGCGGGTTTACAGGCGCGGATCAGCGGCTGATCGAGGTGTTTGCCGCCCAGACGGCGATCACGCTCCAAAATGCGCTCGCGGAGGATGCGCTCGAAGTGGCGCGGGCCAAGGAACGCGAACTCGCGGAACGGCTCGCGGAAAACCATCACAAACTGCAATCGGCCTTCGGCGATCTCGCCGCGCAAAAAGAGACGCTGGAAACTCTGATGCGCCAGCAACGGATGATGCGCCGGATGGCGGCCGGCGCGGGTGTGCTGGTCGCGTTGATTGTGCTCGCCGTCGTCTTCGGACGCCGCAGAGCAGGTGAAGGCGCGGTGCGCGAGGCCGTGGTGAGTGGCGATGCGGTGGCGGCAATCAAACCGATAGAGGCCGCCATCAACGTGGCCGGCGTGCTCGAGCCGATCACGACCTCAAGCCTGGCGAGTCCGTTTGCCGGTAAGATCCGGAAGATCAGCGTCCAGCCGGGCGACCGGGTGACGACCGGACAGGCGCTCGTCGAACTGGACACGGCACAACTCGACAACGAGCTGCGGGATCTGGAAAGTCGGGTGATCGAGGCCCGCCGGATCGAGCAGGAGCTGGCAACATGGAGCAACGGTCGCGATGTGGCCAATGCCCGGCGAAACGTTTCCCGCAACCGTTCCGATCTGGAGCAGGCGCGGGTCCAGTCGGCGAATACGGGAAAACTGTTTGAGCGGGGAGTGGTTTCGGAGATCGAGCGGAACACGGCCAACGCTTTTGTCGCCAATCTGGGGGCGCAACTGGCGTCCGCCGAAGAGGATCTCGCGGCGATCCTGAAGCGGGGCGATGAGGGCAGCCTGCGGGTCGCGCGCAATTCGCTGGAAAACATCGAAACGGAATTGAATCGCAAACGCACCAATCGCGACCGCGCCAAACTGATTGCTCCGCATGACGGCGTGATCCTGCGCGGAGCGACGGGAAACGAGATCCCGCTGACGCCCGGCCGCGATGCCTTTGAAGGCGAAGTGCTCCTCCGCGTCGGCCGGGTGGAGGGATTTTCGGTTCGCTCCACCGTCGATGAGGCCGATGTGTTATTGGTGCGCCCGGGGCAACCGGTACGGGTGACGGGAGCGGCCTTTTATGGCATCGAGCTGCAGGGCACCGTGTCCGTCGTCAATTCGCAGGCGGCAAATAACGGCACGGGGGTTTCCCGATTCGAGATCGCGGCGGCGATGCCGGTGATTCCCGAGGAGGCGCGGGCGAAACTATTTCTCGGCATGACGACCGATGTGCGCGTGCAAGTTTACTCCAACGATAACGCGCTGGTGATTCCGCTCGGTGCGATGCAAGGGACCGCCGGGGCCTACACCGCCACTGTCCGGTTGGCGGACGGAAAGACCGAGCCCCGCACGCTGCGCACCGGAGTGACGAGCGCGGGCGAAGTCGAGGTGCTGGACGGCCTGAAAGCCGGGGAAAGAATCGTGCTCTATCGCTAATCGAAACGACATCTCCTTGTGATTCAGCTTCGCCAAATCTGTAAAAGTTTCCCGCTCGGGCCCCTGCAAATCGAGGTGCTCAAGGCGATCGATCTCGATATCGCGGCCGGTGAGATGGTCGCCATCCGGGGGGCCACGGGCGTGGGCAAATCGACGCTGCTCAATATCATTGGCCTGCTCGATGCCCCAACCTCCGGGACCTATCGGCTGGGTGGGGTCGACGTGTTGCAGGCCGACGACGATCATCTTTCCGGTCTGCGCAATCGTCAGATTGGTTGCGTGTTTCAGCAGTTCTTCCTGCTCCCGCACCTGTCGGCACTCGATAACGTGGGCTTGCCGTTGCTCTACCGCAATCTCCCGCCGGCAGCGATCCGGATTCAGGCAAAAAAGATGCTCGAGCGTGTCGGCCTCGGCGATCGCGGGGCGCAGCTGCCCAACCAGCTCAGTGGTGGCCAGCAGCAACGCGTGGCGATCGCCCGTGCGCTGGTTGGGTCGCCCAAGCTCTTGATCGCCGACGAGCCGACCGGCTCGCTCGATCCGGAGGCCGCGCAAGGGATTGTCGATCTCCTCATCTCTCTCAACCGCGCGGAGCACGTCACGATTCTGATCGTCACGCACGACGCCGACGTCGCTGGTCAGTGCCGGCGCCAGCTGACGCTCGCAGACGGCCTCACTTTTCCCTCATGATCAAACGACTCGCGCGGGAAGCGGTGCTCAGTCTTTGGCTCGTGCGGCAACGCGCGTCGCTCGCGGTGGTTGGCATTGCCATCGGGATTGCCTCGGTGATTGCGATGGTGACGGCGGGAAAAATCGTGGAGCGCGAAACGCTGCGGCAGTTTGAGACCGTAGGGATGGACTATTTTGTCGTGACCTTTGCCGACACCAAGAAACTCGGTCCGCTCGAACCGGCGGACGCGGATGCGTTTCTGTTGGGGCTGCCGTCGGTGCAGAGTTTGGTGCCTTATGTCGGAGCGGTTGCCCAGGTGCAGGCGGGGCGTCGGTTGGTGGAGGCACCGGTGCTCGGCGTCGAAGAGCGGTTCACGAGCGTGAATCGCCTGGAGATGGCGGCGGGACGTTCCTTGCACAGCCTCGATCAGACGTCGGCGTTTTGCGTCCTGGGAGCCGAGTTGGTCACCACCCTTGGGTATGCGCCGGTCGAGGCCGTAGGGCAGGCGGTGCGGGTTGGCGGCGTCAACCACACCGTCGTTGGCGTGCTGGCCCCTAATTCGGGCGGGAGCGTGACACCCTTCAACGTGAATCGTGCGGTACTGTTGCCGTTTGCCAAGGCGCGCCGGAGCTTTCCGGCCAATCCTCCCGTCGCGCTCTTCGGTCGCGTCGGGCCCAAGGTCGACCCGCGCACGGTGACAGAGGAAATCGCGACCTATTTCCGGCGATTCCATCAGGAGACGCAGGCCAGCGTGGCCACTGCAGAGCAGCTGATTGCAAAGCTCGAGGGTCAAACACGGCTTTTTACGCTGATGCTCGGAGCGATTGCCGCCATTTCACTGATGGTCGGCGGCGTCGGCGTGATGAACATGATGTTGGTTTCGGTTGCCGAGCGCCGGGTGGAAATCGGTCTGCGGCGCGCGCTCGGAGCCGAGCGGCGACACGTGCAACAGCAATTTGTGCTGGAGGCCTTGATGCTGTGTCTGGTGGGCGGGCTGGCGGGCACCGTACTGGGTATCGGTGCCGCGTGGGGGATCGCGCACTTTGCGAAATGGGAATTCAGGCTCCACGTGCCGGCCGTCTTGCTCGGAGTCGGGGTGTCGTGTGCGATCGGGATTTTCTTCGGATTCTATCCGGCCTACCAAGCGGCGCGGATGGACATTATTGCCGCGTTACGTTCGCGGCGGTGACCGGTCGCCGGGCCGGCCTCATCGCTAGAGGCCGCGTTTCCAAGGGCCCCGAGCCAGGCGGCCAACCCGCTGCTTGCCACCCATCGTCGGGCCGTGGATACCCGAGTAGCAACCAGCGGGTTGACCCGTGGACGCCCCCTGAAAATCCAGTTTCCTTGGCGCCAGCAAAAGTCCGATGAGGCGGGATGGCGCTCAACCCAACAACTAAAGAATAATAATTTTGAATGAGCGAACGAAAATCTCAACTGAAACCCTGCGGGACCTGCGCCAAACTGGCGCGTTTCAATACCCACCGTCTCAGAAACACCGACTTCGGCCTGCCTTTCACGACGTAGGGTGTTCATCCCGACTAGGGGGGCGTTTTAGAAACAGGGGATTTCGACGGTCCTCGGGGTCTCGCGCCAGCAACCAGAACATGAGGAAACCAACGAAAGGAAGATGAAACATGTAATCGATGCCCAGTGGGTAAGCACTCCCACCCGAGAAAGGTTGGCAGCCGCTCGGAAGCGAACATTGCACAGCATACCCGCAAGGGATGCGTGAAGCGTATGGAGCAAGTGTCAAAGCCGCGTGATTGAATCTCGAAAGCGGATACATCGTCTGGGACTTCCTGCTGACCCCAGGGGGGCCAACACCGCCAT
>JBIJCX010000268.1:0-12022 GCA_044344465.1 Opitutaceae bacterium | reverse complement strand
TCCCCATGTCCCGCAAAATCGGAGCCGCCCTTCCTTATCAGGTATTTAGATCAATTTAGGAATGCGCGTTGTTGACGCGGGGCCTTCGAATCGGGCAACCCTCGGCTGGCGCCGAGTGTTGGCGCTTCAAACATTCCTTAACGCCGGGTCCTTCAGCGCAGGAAGTTATACTTTGCGATCGCCCACAGCGCACGGAAACCGTCGCGCCAGCCGATCTTCTTACCTTCGGCATAGGTGCGGCCGTAATAGCTGATGCCGACCTCGTAGATGACGACATTGAGCTTCGCGACCTTCGCGGTGATCTCCGGCTCGAATCCGAAACGGTCCTCCTCGATCTTGATTTTCTGCAGCACCTCGCGGCGGAACAATTTGTAGCACGTTTCCATGTCCGTGAGGTTGAGGTTGGTCGCCATGTTCGAAAGCAGCGTCAGCAGCTTGTTGCCGACCATGTGCCAGAAGTAGACCACGCGGTGCGCCTCGCCGCCGGAAAAGCGTGAGCCGAAGACGACGTCCGCCTTGCCCTCGAGGAACGGCTTCAGGAGCCTGGCATACTCGTTAGGATCGTATTCGAGATCGGCATCCTGCACGATCACCGCGTCGCCGGTGGCGGCCGCGAAGCCCGTGCGCAGCGCCGCCCCCTTGCCCTGATTCACCTCGTGAAAGATGATCTTGTCGACCAGTGGCGCAATCTGCGTGCGGAGGATGTCGCGCGTGCCGTCGCGCGAGCAGTCATCGACGATGATGATTTCCTTGTCCGCGACCGGCGCCGCCCGCACGCGATCGACGATGGTGCGGATGGTCTTGGCCTCGTTGTAGCAGGGGATGACGATGGAGAGCTTCATGCTGGACGCGCCCGGACGCTAGAATGCCGGGTGGCGAACGGAAGCCGAATCTGGCCGGCGAGAAATCGTTTTCCGGTGTTCAGCGCAGCGGCCGGAAGAAAGTGCGCCCGGCCTTCTTACGCAGGAAACGCACCATCGAGAGAACATCCCAGAGGAGGCAGCGCGGGGTCGAAAAATAGCGGTGGCGTACGGTGATTTCCTCCCGGTAACCAAGCCAGTGGCCGGAGTCGCTCAGCCCGCGAACGCCGCAGGCGGCAATCCGGAGGGGGAGCGGTTTGAATCGCACCCGGTTTTTCCAGAGGCGCAGGTTGAAATCGTAATCCCCCATGACCGCAAGCGAAGCGTCGAACGTGCCGTTTTCCCCGAACAGCGAACGGCGGTAGAAGGCGGCTTGGTGATGAACAAAATTGCGCGCCAGCGGATTCACATGGGAGCGGAGCTTGTAGATCCGGCCGTCGTCATAGGCCGCTTCACCGGCGGCGACGCCCGCCTCGGTCTTTTTCATCCAGTTGAGCGCCTCACTGAGCACCATTTCTCCCATCAACCGGTCATCGGCGCCGAGGAAGAGGACCCATTCCCCATGCGCGGCGGCGATGCCCTTGTTCATCGCGTCGTAGACGCCGCCGTCCGGCTCCGAAACCAGGGTGGCAATGCGCTCGCGCTGGGACTCCAACCACTCTCTGGTGCCGTTGGTCGACCCGCCATCGATCACGATTAACTCGGGCGTGATCCAACGCTGTTCCCAGACGCTCGCGAGCGCGGCGGGAAGGCGGGCCCCGGGGTTCTTGCAGGCGACGATGACGCTGACGGGAGGCGCGGCGGACATTGCGTTCTGCCCGAGCATCCAGCACGGTGGGCTCGTGTCCATGCCGGAGTCGCCGTTGTTGTCCGTAATCATCGTCGCCTATAAATCGCGGGACGAGATCGGCCCGTGTCTCGCCTCCTTGCCCCGCCGGGTTGCGGGTCGGGCGGTCGAGATCCTGGTGGTGGACAATGCCCCGGACGATGGAACGGGCGAGGTGGTTCGGCGCGAGTTTCCCGACGTCCGCTATCAGGCGTCCGGTGCGAATCTCGGCTTCGGCCGGGCCAACAACCTCGGGTTCGCCGCGGCGCGCGGGGAGTTCATCCTGTTTCTCAATCCGGATACGGTGAGCAACGCGCCGGCACTGGCCCACTGCCTGGCGCGACTGCGGGCCGAGCCGGAAATCGGCCTGATTTCACCGCGTTTGGAATTGGTGGATGGTTCGATGGACCTCGCGTGCCGACGCTCGATCCCGACGCTATGGGATGGCTTCTGCCGGGCGAGCGGCCTCGCGGCGGTCTTTTCGCGGTGCGCGTTTTTTTCCGGCTACAACCTCACGCACCTTCCGGTGGACGGGACGTATGAGGTCGGCGCGATCAACGGCGCGTTCATGCTCGCGCCGCGCCGCGCGCTTGAGGCGGTGGCCACCCACGGCGCCGTTTTCGACGAGCGGTTCTTCATGTATGGCGATGATCTGGATCTCTGCATTCGTATCGCGCGCGCGGGCTGGAAGATCGTCTACGACGGCCGCGTGCGCATCACCCACGTGAAAGGAGTGAGCGTGGCCCGGGATTTTGACGCGATGTCGCGGGCGATTTTCGATGCCAACCGCGAGGTGTTCCTGAAGCATTTCAACCCGCGCGGCGCCACGCTCGTGCGGTGGAAATTCGTGCTGGCGTTCGCGGCCTGGAAATTCGTGGCGCTGCTCAAGGCGCGGGTACGCGGCTATCGTCGGGTGCGGCCGCTGTGAGGCGGGGCGCGAGGTGCGGGCGCGACGGCTCAATACGCATTCTTCCAACGCACAAACGTCAGCAGGAGGATCTGGACATCGAGCCAGAAGGACCAGTTTTCGATGTAATAAATGTCGTGTTGCACGCGGGCGGCGAGGTCGCTGTCGCCCCGGAGGCCGTTGACCTGCGCCCAGCCGCTCATGCCCGGCTTGACGACGTGTCGCGGCAGGTAGTGGGGAATTTCGGCGGAGAGCCGCTCGACGTGGTGGGGGCGCTCCGGGCGCGGACCGACCAGGCTCATCTCGCCGCGGAGGACGTTCCAGAACTGCGGCAACTCATCGAGATTCCAGCGCCGCAGGAAGGCCCCGATCCGGAGGAGTCGGGGATCATCGCGCGCGGTGCTCTGGCGCACCCCATCCGTCGTGGCGGCGTCGGGCACCATGCTGCGGAGTTTCCACAGCGTGAAATTGCGGTGCCCGGCCCCGATGCGCGTCTGGGCAAACAACACCGGACCTCCAGGCGACTCGCGCTTGATGAGAGCGGCGATCACCAGCATCACCGGCGCGGAGAGCGCCAGCCCGACCAGTCCGCCCGTGACGTCAAGGGTGCGCTTGAGGGCCCGGTTGAACAAACGGTGAATTGCCAACTCATCGACCCCGAGCACGGGCACCCGCCCGATGGTTTGGAGGCGCAGTCCGCTGAGGAAGATGTCGAACGCACCGGGCACGATCTTCCATTCCACGTAAGCTCGCTCGCAGGTCTCGATGATCCCCTGTAACTCCGCGCGGGGCAGGTCGAGCCGGGTGATGATGAGAACGTCGGCGGCCTCACGGGCCAAAATTCGTTCGAGGTCCTCCGCTGTGCCCAGCCCCTTCGGACGAGCGCCAGTGTCACCTATTACGTGACAGTCTGCCTTGGGCGGAAGCGGCGAGCTGGTGTCTTGGTTGAGGGTGACGATGCCGGCCAGCACGAAGGGGTGAGCGGGATCGCGGGCAATTTCGGCTGCCAGTGCGGCCGCGTGATCGTTCCAACCGAGCAACACGGTGCGGCGGCGAAGCCGCGTGACCATCGTGCTGCGCGACACGATCGCATACGAGAGCGCGCGCCACGCATAGAGCAGCGCGATGACGCACACGAACGCCATGACGACAAACAGGCGTGAAATCGGTGGATCGAATTTCAGGGCGAGCGAGATGCCGAGATAGGCGACGAGCCAGAAGGCCGTGCCTTTCAAGATTGCGTTCAGGCTCTGATAACGGCGCAGCAACAGGCGGGTGTCGTAGAGGCCGAACTGGGCGAACGCGCCAAGGAGCAGGGCCACGCCGACCAACAAGAGGGGCAGATACTGCGCGAACGTCGTGCCGGGCACGTCGATGCCGAGCCGGCCCAAGGGCGACCGGTAGCGCAGCCAGTACCCGAGGGCGAGCCCGGCGAACGTCACCACGGTGTCACCGGCCAGAAGGGCGAGCGGCACGACGGTATCTCGGAGTGAATTGACGGCGCGGGGCACGAGTTAGGAATTTGCCGGGTACATTGACGAGGGAGCTAATCTTTGGCCGGCACCCGCTCGTTGAGCAACCTCAGCAGCAACGGCGAGGGCAGCCAGCCCTTGGGCGGCAGGGAGGCTGCGTTTCCCGCGCCTTGGGCCTCGCGCACATCGAAGAGATCGAGCGGCGCCGGCAGATCGAGGTTGCGCATGAGCACGGGATAGCCAGTGCGCTCGCGGCGGTGGGAGCGCTCGGGACCGGCGGCGACGCGGCCGAGTTGGTGAATGGCTGCGTCCAAGTGATCGAGGTTGGCCAGCCGCCACGGGTCATTGGGCAGCGCGGCCCGAGTCCGGGCGATCGCGCGCGAAAACTCAGTCGCCGTCGCGTCGCGCACGCGACCGATCGGTGGCTCCCGCCACCACGGTGAGGTGAGGAAACGCGGGTCGTTGAGACATTCGAGGGCGAGGGCACGGGCGGCATCGTTATCTCGGCCCTGATTCAGTCGGGCGAGACCGAGGCCAAAGTAAACGCCACCCTTGTCCGGCACGAGATGGGCGGCGGCTGCGAAATGCCGCTCGGCGGCACCAGGATCGCGAACCACCAGCAGCCAGCCGAGATTGAAGTGGGCGATCTCCTGATCGGCATTTTGCGCGAGCGATTCCCGCAGCAGGGCGATTGCGCGGTCGGCTCCAGCAGGCTCGCGGGCGAGAACAAGGGCGTGAACGTTGAGCTCCGGGGCTGGATCGCGCCGGCCAAGGAGCGCGACGCCGCCGAGCGCCAGGAGCGCGAAACCGGCGAGTAAGCCACCAGCGACCTGCGGGGTCGGGAAACCTATTGGGTTACTCGTGGCCGGGAGGGCAGGCGTGGCGCGAGGGGCGAGCAATGCGGCGCAGGTCGCGATGACACCTGCGAAAACCGGGAGATCGAGCTGCCAGTCGGTGAGCGCGAAAATCCCGTAGGCGCCGAGGGTGACTGCCATGACCGGAGCGCGGCTGGCGCCCTGAAGCGTCAGCGCGGCGAACGCGAGCAGGCAGGCGATGCCCGCGGCGCCGAGTTCCGCCCAGAGGTGCGCCGGCAGGCAATGAAGTTGGAGCACGTTTTCAGCGCCACCCTCGAGTCCGGCACGATATTGGGGATAAACAAGCGGCGTGGTGCCCGGTCCCCAGCCCAGCAGGGGGCGATCGGCGCCCATGCGCCAGGCGGCGGTCAGCATCGCCTGCCGCTGCACGTTGCTGAGGTTGGGCGCCGCGCCGGGATCCTCCGGGGCGAACATGGCGCGGGTGCGGGGATGGCCCGCGGCAAAGGTGAGGCCCGCAACGGCCGCAAGGACGGCGAGCTGCCACCGCTGACGCCGGGTAATAGGTGCGGCGAGCAAGGCCGCCATCGCCAGCGCCGCCAACCCGACGATTCCGCCGCGACTTCCGCTGGTGAATAGCATCGCCAGCGCCAGCAATGCGACCGCGGCGGACGCTAACCGCCACCAGCCGCGGGTGCGAACCGCCGTGGCGGCGGACACGGGGAGCATGAGCAGGGCGAGTCCAGCGGTGTAGTTTGAGTGGCCGAGGGGAAATGGATTTCGCGCATCAAACCCGGTGCCGGGCGTAAGGCCGGGAAGCCGTGCCAGCCACCCGCCGATGCTGGCGCAGGCGACGAGGGCAAAGAACGTCACGAGTGCCTTTTCGATCCGTTCGCGTTGGGCCACGATGCGATCGGTCCCGGCGTTCAACCAATCGAAAACCACGAAAAAGACCGCGCCTCCGGCGAGCAACGGTGCGCCCCACTGCAGGCTCTGCGGGCGATGCGGGCTGGCGAGGGCGGAAGCGAATACGGTGGCGGCAGTGGTGAGGATCGCGACCAGCCACGGGAGCACGGGCAGCACCAGCGGACGCTTTAGGTGCAGGGCGCGGAGGACGAGCAGCAGGGTGGGGGCAAGCAATGTCCCGGCGTACGCCAGCGACCATGGCCACGAAAACATCCTCGTTGCCCCCGGACTGGCCAGCGTGATGAGCGTCAGGCACCCCAGGCCGACCGCGACAAGCGCACCGATCAGTCCGGGCGCCGCCCACCGCGCGGGACCGGCGGGAAGTGCCGGGGCCGGCGCGGAAGCGAAGGCGGCTGGGCGCGTCATCGCCCGCGATGAGAACGGCGTGGCCGGCGACCTGCAAGTCCCCGTCCGTGCCCCGGGGGCGTCGGGCCAGCGGCTTTCAACACGGGACGATGCAACATGAAAAGGTGGACCGTGCGCTCCGCGCGCGGTCAGGTTGTTTCCGACCGCAGGACGCGCGCGGAGCGCACGTCCCACCCTCTGAGCCGGTCCGGGCAAGAATCCGCCGCGGACGCCGGTTACGGGCTTGGCGAGTTCTTGACGGTGTCGCACGGGCGCCGACAGGCTCACCCGATGTCCACTCAGGGTCCTGTGAAAAAACGCAAACTGCCGGTCGTGAAGCTCGCGATCGCCGGGCTCATCGTGGGCGTGCTCGTGGTGCTGGCGTTGCGGGGCGTGGACCTCCGGGTGCTCGGCCGCCAGGCGGTCGTACTGATGGATCAGGGGCTCGATTTGATACGGGCCGCCGGTCCCCTGGCCTTTTTTGGCGCGGTGGCCGTCTTGCCGGCGATCGGGGCGCCGCTTTCGGTCTTCAGCCTCGCGGCCGGGGAGGCGTTTGCCGCGCGCCTGACCATGCCCGGGGTGATCGCGTGCATCCTGGTGGCGATCGCCGTGAATCTCGCGCTCACCTATTGGCTCGCCCGCTACGCGTTGCGGCCACTGCTCATGCGCCTGGTGGCCCGTTATGGCTACAGTGTGCCACGGGTGACGCCGGAAAATGCCCTCACTGTGGCCTTGGTCGTGCGTCTCACGCCGGGACCGCCGTTCTTCTTTCAAGGGTATCTGCTCGGATGTGCGGCGATGCCCTTTCGCCTCTACATGATCGTCTCGTGGCTCGCCGTGCTGCCGTGGACGATGGCCTTCGTGATTCTCGGCAAGGCGGCCCGCGAGGGAAATTTTGGCAAGATTGCCACGGCGTTGGGACTGTTGGTGGCCACCACGGTCGCGGTGCAACTCTTGCGGCGCCGATATGCGAATCGCGAAACCTGAGCTTGATCCCGGCGCCGGCGGCCCACGGGCGGAGAGCGTGACGGAGTTCACGCGGCGCGTGAAGGTGCTGCTCGAAGGCGGCATCCAGCCGGGTTGGGTGCGTGGGGAAGTGTCCAACTTGCGCGCCCAGGCGAGCGGGCACATCTATTTTTCGCTGAAGGACGCGGGGGCGCAGGTGAGCGCGGTGTTGTTTCGCGGCAATGCGCAGCAGCAGACGGTGAAGCTGCGCGACGGGCTCCAAGTCATCGTTTACGGTGAGGTCAGTGTCTACGAATTGCGCGGCCAGTATCAGCTCATCGTCCGCCTCGTGGTGGATGACGGGGTGGGGCGGTTGCAGCGCGAGTTCGAGGAGCTGAAGGCGCGGCTGGCGGCCGAGGGGCTGTTCGCGGCGGAGCGGAAGCGGCCGATCCCGGCCTTGCCGCGAACGGTGGGCGTCATCACGTCGCCGACGGGCGCGGCGGTGCAGGACTTCCTCCGGATCCTCAAGCGGCGCGGTTGGCGGGGCCGCGTGGTCGTGCTGCCGGCGAAGGTGCAGGGCGAGGGCGCGGCGGCGGAGATGGCGGCGATGCTGCAGCTCGCGGAGGAGTTGGGGATCTTCGACCTGCTCGTGATTGGGCGGGGTGGCGGCAGCCTCGAGGATCTTTGGGCGTTCAACGAGGAGGCGCTCGTGCGCGCGGTGGCGGCCTGTCCGATTCCGGTCATCTCCGCGGTGGGGCACGAGATTGACTTCACGCTGTGCGATTTTGCGGCGGACCGTCGGGCGGAGACACCAAGCGCGGCGGCGGAGCTGATCACGAGTCACTTCGTCGCCGGAGTGGAGCGGACCGATCGGGCGGCGGAGGCAATGGTCACGCGAGTCGATGGCGCGCTGGCGCAGGCCGTCGAGCGGCTGGATCACGCTCGCTCGCGGCTGCGCTTGCTTTCACCGACGGCACAAATCGAGCGAGGCTACCTGCGGCTCGACGATTTTTCCAACCGGCTGGGGGCGGCGTTGCGCGGCGGGGTGCAGGCGCAGCGACAGCGCGTGGGCGAGGTCCGGGCCCGGCTGGAACGTGCGTCGCCGGAAATCCGGGTGCAGCTCGCGTCGCACGCCCTGCTCGCCCTGTGGAAACGGCTGCAGGCCGCCAGCCCGGTCTCGGTGTTGCAGCGCGGGTTTGTGATCATGCGCGACGCGGCGGGGCAGCCGGTGATGCGGCGGGCCGCGGTCAAGCCGGGACAGCCGCTGACCGCCGAGTTTGCCGACGGTCCGCTGCCCGTGCGCCCGGAACCGACCGCGCCGCCAGCGTCCATGTAGCTAATAATTATTTTTACCGGTCGCCCGGCCGGTGCCGCGCCCGAATGCCGTGGGCGGGAAGTGGCCAACGGGCGCAAGATCCGGCTTTACAGCGCGGATTCAGCCCGCCGCCCGCCCGCGGACGAGCGGGCCGGCGCGCCAATCGGACCTGGCGCCAAAGGCAAGAATTTGCGATTGGCAAACGGCAAAGGTTCATACTTATAAACCCAACGCGTCCTTAATCCCGGCGTTCGCCGGCCAACCCCTGACACCACCTTGACCGCATTGAAATCACCTGCCCGGGTCGCCGGCGCGGCTCGTTGTTCCCTGCTTCGCCCCGCCGGCATGGCGCTGCTGCTGGCGTCCATCGCCGTCCGGGCCCAGACGGCACCGACGCCGATCGCCCCGCCGGCCGATGAGATCGTGACGCTCTCGGAGTTCCAGGTTTCAACCACCCTCGACAAAGGGTACCGCGCGGGCAACTCCGTGTCGGCCACCCGCATCGACACGCCGATCAAGGATCTGCCGTTCGCCGTGAATGCATTCACGGAACAGTTCATCACCGACGTCGGGGCGCGCGATCTTTTCGATGTCGTCAAGTACGCTCCCGGGGTGACGAGCGCGGCGCGCGAGTTCAACGCCGGCAATACGCGTTTCAGTCTGCGCGGTTTCGATCAACTGACGCCGCAGCGCAACGGCTTCGTGGGCACCGGATACGTCGACACGGTGAATGTGCAGCGCGTCGAGATCGTCAAGGGCCCCGCGTCCATCCTGTACGGCCAGATTCAGCCGGGCGGAACAGTGAACATCATCACGAAGACGCCGGGACCGAAAGAGTTCGCGGCATTCAGCCAGCAGGCCGGGTCCGACAATTTCTGGCGGACGACGTTCGACATCAACGCACCGGCCGCGGGCGAGAAACTCCTGCTGCGCTTGAACGGCTCGTGGGAGAATGGCTCCGAGTATATCGATCCCTCGGAGACCCGCACCTGGGTGCTCGCGCCAACGGTGCGCTGGAAAATCACACCGAAGTCCGCGCTGCTGGTTGACTACCAGTGGTTCCACCGCCGGGAGACGCCGCCGGTCTTCATGAAACCGAACATTCGGATCGAGGGTTTGGCGACCTCCTACACGAGCCCGGATGGGAAGACCTTCACGCCGATCGACTACGGCTTCGGGCCGCTGTTTCCGCTGGCCAAGAGCTTCAACTACGTCGGCCAATACGATTTCCGCCATGCCGACTTCGAGTCCGTTTACGCTGAATACACGGTGAAGTTCAACGACCACTGGAGCGGCCGCGCGAACTACAACTGGAACCGGCGGTCGGTGCGCAACAAGCTCACGGGCGTGGCGGACGCGCGGATCTGGGCCAGCGGGATGCGGCAAAACGCCGCGAATTTCGGCGCCGTGCCCGGAAATGTCGTGACCACGGGGACCGACGGTTCGCCGACCGTGACGGGGGCGAATGGCTCGCTCACGTTTAATCCGACGACGGGCGACGTGCGTTACAATTTCACGGCGCCGGCGGTGTTCCTGCCCCGGCGCGCCCGCATCCAGGAGGAGTTTGGCCAGGGCAATGCCTACCAGGCGGAGGCGGCGGGCCGGTTCACGTTGGCCGGGGCAAAATGGAAGCCGCTCTTCGGGGCCTTTTACCAGACCACGAACAGCCGCGGCCGGCAGCGGCAGTTGGGCGATTTCTACCAGCCGTGGAACCTGCTCGATCCGCGAACCTGGGTCGACACCCCCTCGACCTTCGGCCGGGCCAGCCCGGCGCTCCAGTTGAATGGGGACTACGACGTGGCCGCGCTTCCGCTCACCAGTGCGAGCATCTCGCTCGGCCGCGACACGGCCTACTATACGGCGCAGAGCCTGACGCTGCTCGACGATCGGCTCCTGCTGATCGGCGGCGCGCGCTACAACAAGGCCGAGGCCGCCGGTGACAACTACCTCGTGGCTTCCGATCCGGCCACCGTGGCCGGACGCAACGAGGCCGCGAACAACCAATGGACCTCGGTCTCGCGCACGATTTACCAGGCAGGCGGCGGCTACAAGATCCTGCCGGCGCTCATGGCCTATGTGTCCTACAGCGAGTCATTTTCGGTCGACAGCCGTTTCCTCCAGTTTCGTGGCGATCAGTCGGGGAAGGCCGTGCCGAGCCGGGCCGAGGGCAAGGAATTCGGGCTCAAGTCCGACCTCCTCGACGGCCGCATTTCCGCGACGTTCGCGGCGTTCGAGATCAACCAGTTCAACCGGGTGCTGAACTTTTCCGAGCGTGTCGGCACCCAGTCGCTGACGACCCAGCTGCAGGACACCGAGGATCGGAGCAAGGGCTGGGAGATCGAGGCAACGGTGTCGCCGCTCGACCACTGGCAGGTCTACGTCAGCTATTCGAACATCGACACGAAGCTGACCAAGGTTCCGGTCGGGCTCGAGCCGCTGCTCGGCGCGCGGCCCGAGGCGGCGGTAAAGGATCTCTTCAATGTCTGGACGCGTTACACGATCGCCGAAGGTGCGCTCAAGGGCGGCTGGATTGGCGGGGGTGCCAACTACACGGGCGACAAGGCGCAACGGGTCGACAACCGGTTGCTCACGATGCCGGCCTACACGTTGTGGGACGCGACGATGGGTTACGACTGGAAGTGGGGAAAACTGCCCGTGAACGCGACGCTGGCGTGGAAGAATATCACGGACGAGGAGTGCTTCCCGGCCAACCAGCAGCGTGGATTCCCGCGCCGCGTGACAGTGAGTTTCGCGACGAAATTCTGAATTTCGACCCGGTAGCGATGGAAAAGAAAAGCCCGCCAACCGGCGGGCTTTTCGAATTCTTGGGGTCGTGACGGGCGCGCTACAACTTCGGAAACTTCATCCACTTCGCCCCGGCCTTGCCGCTCTTCACCGCGGTCTCGATGAACGCCATGCCGGCCAGCCCGTCGTCGATCGTGGGAAAATCGTAACCCTCCTTCGGGGCCTTGCGGCCTTCGATGGCATCCGCGATCGCGACGCCGGCGCTGCGATACACGTTGGCAAACGCCTCGATGAACCCCTCGGGATGCGCGAACGGCGTGCGGGTGGCGCCTTGGGCGGGTGCGGAGAGGTAGCCGTTGCCCCGGCGATGGACCTGTTGCGGTGCGTCGGCCTTCTTGAAGATGAGTTCGTTCGGGTTCTCCTGGAACCACTGGAGCGATCCCTTTGTGCCGAAGACGCGAATGTTAAGGTTGTTCTCTTCGCCGCTCGAAACCTGGGAGGCGTACAGGATTCCCTTCACGCCAGCGGAGAAACGCACGAGACAATTGCCGTCGTCGTCCAGCAACCGGCCCGGAATGAACGTGGAAAGCTCGGCGCAGATTTCCTCCACTTCGAGGCCGGTGATGTAGCGGGCGAGATTGTGCGCATGCGTGCCGATGTCGCCCATGCAGTTCGAAACGCCCGACACCGACGGGTCCATCCGCCAGTTGGCGATCTTGCTGATCGTCCCGGCTTCGAGCGCCGTGATCGCGTAGCCCTGCGGGTACTCGACGACAACCTTCATCAGCTGGCCGAGTTTGCCGCTGCGCACCCAGGCGCGCGCCTCTTT
>JBIJCX010000602.1:0-3440 GCA_044344465.1 Opitutaceae bacterium | reverse complement strand
TGCAGGGCTATGCCACCGCGCTCGCGGTGAACGGCCGGGAGGCGCTCCAGACCATGCCCTCCTTCCGCCCCAATCTGGTGCTGTCGGACCGGGACATGCCGGAGATGGACGGCATGGAACTGTGCCGGCGCATCAAAGGCGACCCGGCGTGGGCGGATGTCTTTGTGGTCCTGATCTCCGGCGCCTTCACGCAAAGTGAGGAGCAGGCGGCGGGACTGGACGTGGGGGCCGACGGCTACATCGCGCGCCCGATCGCCAATCGTGAGCTCGTCGCGCGGGTGGCGGCGTATGGCCGGATCCTGCGCCTGCATGGTTCCCTGCGCGTGAGTGAGGAACAGTTCCGCACCCTGACCAAGGCGGCCCAGGACGCCATCATCATGATGGATGACAAGGGATGCGTGACGTTCTGGAACGTAGCCGCCGAGCGAATGTTTGGCTACGCGACCAACGAGATGCTCGGTCGGAACCTTCACGATCTGATCGTGCCGGCGCGGTTTCTGCCGGCTCACCGCGCCGCCTTTCCCCAGTGGCAGCAAACCGGCGAGGGTGCGGCCGTCGGCAAGACGCTCGAACTGGCGGCCCTGCGCAAGGACGGCACGGAGTTTCCGATCGAACTCTCGCTGTCGGCCATGGAAACGACCGGCCGGCGGGTGGCGGTCGGCATCATTCGCGACATCACCGAGCGCAAGCGCGCGGAATCGATGCACGCGGCGTTGCTCGGAATCTCAGAGGCTGCGCACGAGACCGAGGATCTGCCGGCGCTGTTTCGCCGGATCCATGAAATCGTCGGCGGCCTGCTGCCGGCGCGAAATTTCTACGTCGCCCTCCATGATGCGGCCACCGATCTGCTGAGCTTTCCGTACTTTGTCGACGAGGTCGATCCCGTGCCAGAGCCACGGCCCCCCGGCAACGGACTCACCGGCCTGGTCCTGCGCACCGGCCAGCCCTTGCTGGTCTCCGCCCGGAAGATCGAGGAGATGCACCGCGCGGGGCAAATCACCCTGATCGGCACCCCGGCGCAGGAATGGCTCGGCGTGCCCTTGATTTCCCGGGACCGGAAGATCGGTGTGCTCGTCGTGCAGATCTACACCGGATCGGCACACTACACCGGGAGAGACCTCGAGTTGCTGCTCTACGTCTCGCGACAAATTGCCGATGCCATCGAGCGGAAGCAGGCTGAGGCCGAACTGGCCCAACGCGCGGCGCACTTTCGCTTTCTTTTCGAGTCACTGCCGGTCGGGCTCTCGTGGAGTGTGCCCGGGCGGGACGAGACGCGCCTGATCAATGCCGAACATTCGCGGATCACGGGCCTCAGCGCCGAACAGTCCAGGGTGCCCGGGGCCTTCCTCCGGCAGACCCATCCCGACGACCGGGCCCGACAGGCCGCTCTCGTGCAGCAGGTCAACGCCGGAAAAATCGACCACTTCACGGTGGACAAGCGCTATGTGCATCCCGACGGGCAGATCAAGTGGGTGCGGCTGTCGCGTCGCTGCTACCGGGATGCGAACGGGCTTTTGTCGCACGAACTGAACGCCCTCGTGGATATCTCCGAATTGAAGCAGAAGGAGGAGGAACTGCGCCACGCGACGGAGGCCGCCCAGGCCGCGGCCCGGGCCAAGAGCGAATTCCTCGCGAACATGAGCCACGAAATCCGCACGCCGATGAACGGCGTCATCGGGATGACCGGGCTCCTGCTCGACACCAAGTTGAATCGGGAGCAGCGCCAGTACGGCGAGTCGGTGCGCAATTGCGCGGACAACCTGATGACCGTGATCAACGACGTCCTGGATTTCTCCAAGATCGAGGCCGGCAAGCTCGCGTTCGAAGTGCTCGATTTCGATTTGGTGGAAACCCTCGAGAGCACCCTGGACATGCTCGCCGAGCGGGCGCAGGGCAAAGGCATCGAATTGATCGACGGCATCGCCCCGGAGGTGCCCGCCCGCCTGCGGGGCGACCCGGGGCGGCTGCGCCAGGTGATCGCCAACCTACTGGGCAATGCGATCAAGTTCACCGACCGCGGCGAGGTCGTGGTGCGGGTCCAGCTCGAGAGCGAAACGGCGACTCACGCGGTGGTGCGGTTCAACGTGGTCGACACCGGCATCGGCATTCCGCCCGATGTCCAGGGCCGACTGTTTCAATCCTTCAGCCAGGCCGACAACTCGACCACGCGAAAATATGGCGGCACCGGGCTGGGCCTGGCGATTTCCAAGCAGCTCGTCGGCATGATGCATGGGCAAATCGGCGTGCAGAGTGAGGCCGGCAAGGGCTCCACCTTCTGGTTTACCGCCCAATTCGAAAAGCAAACCGGCGATCCCAAGCCGGAGAGAAATGCCGCCAGCAGTCTGTTCAACCTCCGGGTGCTGGTCGTCGATGACAACGCCACCAATCGCCAGATCCTGCGTCACCAGATTTTCGCCTGGAAGATGCAGAAGGGCAGCGCGGCGAGCGGATTCGAAGCCCTCAAAGTGCTTCGGACCGCGGCGGCTGCCGGCGCGCCCTACGATCTCGCTCTGCTGGACATGCAGATGCCGGAGATGGACGGCCTGACGCTGGCGAAGGCGATCAAGGCCGACCCAGCAATCGCGTCGACTAGGCTGATCATGCTGACGTCGCTGGGGCACCGCTTCGAGCCGGAGGAACTCAAGGCCGTCGGCCTCGACGCCTACCTGGTCAAACCGGTCAAGCAGTCGCGACTGTTCGACTGCCTCGCCGATGTGATGGGCAGCAGTACGATGGTCGAAGCCTCCGAGACCGCGCCGCGCGCGGCGCCGGAAGCCCCGGCGCTGCCCCGCCTGCACGTCCTCGTCGCAGAAGACAACCAGGTGAATCAAAAGATCGCCGTGGCCCAACTGACGAAACTGGGCTGCGCCGTCGGCGTGGTCGCCAATGGCCTCGAAGTCTTGGAAGCCCTGCCGCGCGGCAAATATGATCTGGTCTTCATGGACTGCCAGATGCCCGAAATGGACGGCTACGAGGCGACCCGTGCGATCCGACAACGCGAGCAGGAGGGGCCGCAACGCTGTCACTGGCAGGCGCCGATGCGCATCGTCGCGATGACCGCGAATGCGATGAAGGGTGACCGGGAAAAATGCCTCGCGGCCGGCATGGATGACTACATCAGCAAGCCGATGCGCCAGGCTGAACTGCGGCTGGCGATCTTGCGCGCCTGTCGGAAACCCGCCGCGGATCCGGCGGGCACGGCGGCCCGCCCTCCAACCCAGGACCAAGCCCGCCCTCTGGAGGGCGCGGCGCCGTCAGCGCCGGAGTCGGTTTAATCAACCCTGTCTCCCGCATGACGCCATCCGTGCTGCCCGACACCCAGAGAATGGCTGCGCTCGCCCAGGTGGCCGGGGGGATCTCTCCGGTACTCAGCGACGCGCTCACCGTGATCCGGGGGCAGGCTGGGGTGTTGCTGGACAAGGCGGGCCACGACGCCGGCA
>JBIJCX010000267.1:0-12090 GCA_044344465.1 Opitutaceae bacterium | reverse complement strand
CGCCCGGTTACACCTGTAGCGGCGGTCTGTGACCGCCGACAACGTTCGCACCTCGCACGGCGGTCATAGACCGCCGCTACATTTCGGATCATCGTATTTCCAGCGGATCAGGATGTCTGAGGATAGCACCGGCGGTTCCGGCCTGGGTCCGTCCGAGGAAAAGCGATGAGCCCAAAGGAGCGTGGGCACTCTTGCCCGCGAGATTCGTTCCGCTCTCGGCGGGCAGGAGTGTCCGCCCTCCCTTCGACCTTCCCACCGCCGATCAGTCTCACACCGTTTCCAGCGGGTCAGGATCCCGGCGGCGGCCCGGCTCAGGGCTCGAGTCCGGCGACCTGGATGTCGTTCGGGTAGTCGATGGTAAACTTGAGCGTGAGTTCCCGTTTCTCGGCGGGCTTGAGCTCGAGGGTCCACTTGAGCGTGCCGTCGGCGGCGGGCTTCACGTCCTTGGCCTCGGGGGCGAGTTGCTTCACCACGATCTTTTCGTTGCGCGACACCGGCACCTGATCGGCGACGATCACGCGAGCGGCGGTCTTCTTGTTGTTCTGGATCGTGAGTAGGTATTCGTAGGTGATGCGTTTGCCGCTGTTGGTGAGGCCGGTGTCTTCGGTGAAACGGCGGACGCGCTTGTGTTTCACGGCGATCCCCTCGTCGGCGCCGAGGGCGAGGTCGAATTTCTCGCCCGACATCACGGTGCGGAGGGCGCTGGTGGCCACGAAGGTGCCGTCGAGAAACACGTTCATCGCGCCGGCGAGCAGCGGAAAGTCGGAGGTGTTGACGACCTTCGCGGTGAGAAACGCCGCCGGTTGAAGTTTTGGCGTGGTGAGATACTCCGGCGTGGCGGCGAGGGTGGCGGTGGTGACGGGAATTTTCTGGGGCGAGTTGTCGCTCGGCACGCTGGCGGGCGCGGCGACCTTGAAGGAGGCGCTGGTGGCGGCGGTGTCGAGGGTGGCCCGGGCCGAGGCTGCGTCGAAGTGCTCGACCTGCGCTCCGTCTTTCGCGTCCGCGGTCTGCTCCAAGGCGGACTTGGGTTTGCTGGCGCTCAGCACCATGCCGGTCGCGGCGGTCGATCTCATTTCGCGCCCGTACGCCGGCGCAACCGGCGCAGGCCGGTCCACGAACACATCCAGCGTCCACGGTCGCGGTTCCGGCGCGGCGCCGCCGAGGCTCGGGCGTGCGGTCGAGAGCGTGAGGGCGACGTCTTTCCAATCCTCGCCGGTGTTTTGGCGGGTGATGCCGTGGTAGGCGAGGGCGATGGATTTTTCGTTGGCGTTCACGCGGGCGTCGTAGCTCGGCGTCCAGCTCGCGCCGGGCACGGTGTAACTGACCCCGAGATCGAGCGCACCGGCGGTGGCGGCGGTGAGGCGCACGGTCACGGTCTTGTAGCTCCGGCCACCGGCGCCGCGGAGCTGGTTGAGCTGGCGCTGGATGGCCTCGATCTTGGCGGCGAGATCCTCGAGCTGCGTGGCGAGAGTCTGCTTTTCGGCCGCGATTTTGCCGAGCTGTTCCTCGAGAAACTGGAGGAGTTTCGCGGACTCCTCGATGCTGAGGCGCGGCGCGCTGTCCTTGGTGGGTGCGGAGGTGGCGGCGGCTTCGAGGCGGCCGAGGGTGGTTTCCTGGGCTTTGAGGACAGCGGTGCGGTCGTCCAGCACGCGGCGCTGCTTGGCGAGCGCGCGAAGTTCATCCTCGAGCGCCTTCACGCGGTCGTTGGGGGTGAAGTCGACGAACGCCGCGCGCGCGGTCACGTCGAGGATCGTGACCTGTGCCGTGCCGCGGCCGGAAACTTGGAGCGATTGGTCGAGGAGGTTGGCGGGGAGCTTTTCGAACGTGACCTCGGCGGCGCCCACCGCGAGATCGAGCGCGGCGGTGCGGGTGACAACGGCGCGGTCAGTGTAGACGGTGACGGCGGTGATGGCGGATTTGGCCGGGACCGGCGCGGCGGATACGGCGGAGACGAGCGCGGGGAAGAGCGCGCCGGCAAGCCAGGCGCGGAGAGGCTTCGTGTTCATGGCCCCAGAGTGCATGGAATAAACGGCGAGCCAATGGGGAAAAGGACTCGGGTGGGGTTGAGATGACTGCAGTCGCATAGCTGGCCGAGCGGTCCGCCCGCCTCAAAGAGACATCGTTCGAAGGCGAGTTTCGTGTTGGCGTCGGCAAAGATCCAGCGGCGGTAGTTGCCGCGGTTGATCCCGTGGTAAATCGCGCCCGGAAATTCGAGCCGTAGCTTGCGTGCCATGGTGCGAGATCACGGCGCAACGCCTGGAAGGCGCAGGATTTCCCGGTGCGGACCCGGACCGAGATTCGCGAAGGGTCCGGCCCAAACGGAGCCGGAGATCGGCCGACCGTGAAAATCGCGCGCTACTTCCGGCGCCACCGGCAGCCTGACGCGCCGGGCGGACTCCGGCACCTCGAGCGTCACGGTCCACGTGGCGCGGTCCACGGTGCAGTTCACCTTCGCTTCCGCACTGTTTTGATCGCCGTGCATGAGCGCGCGCCATTGCGCAAGATCCAGCCTGTAGCCTGCAGGCGGCTTGGCCGGATCCCCAAACGGCGGGAGCGATCGCGCCGGGCCGCCGACCGTGGCCAGCACACGTTCCAGCCCGGGCCGATCCAATCCGGACTTGGGATCCATCGACCAGCCGGTGACGGCAAACCGCGTCGCCGGGGTCGCCTCGGGATAGACATTGGCGTCGAGGAAATTCTCCTGCACCGCCGGCGGATTGTCCACCGGCAGGCAGACGGGGGTCAGGTTTGCGCCGACGAAGAGATTGCCGAGCGCAGTGAGGTGGGCCGCGCCGCCCTTGCGGTTGGTGATTTTCCGGAAGTAGAGACCGTAGCCCTCGCCGGCAAAAAGGTTGTGGAGGATGCGCACGCCATCCGCATCGTGGCCGTAGATTCCGGCGGACCACGGCCGCCACGGCTGCGGCGACGCGGCGGAGCTGGCCAAGGCGGAAACCAGTTCGGGCCGGCCGCCGAGGAAGAGATTGCAGTCCACCACGCACGCGGTGCGCGCGGTGTTGTTGTCCATCTCCAGGAAGACCGCCCGGCCGCGGTTGCCGACAAAGACATTGCGGCTGAGGCGGCACGAGCGCCAGGTGTTGTCGAGCCACACGCCCATGCATTCGTTGTCGACAAACCAATTGCCCTCGATGCGCAGCTCGTACGCCGCATGGGTCTTGATGCCGCCGGTCTCGTAGGCGGTGTTGCGGAGGGCGTTGTTGCCGGCGAAGACGTTGTTTTCGAAGACCACCTGCGTGTGGCTGCTGCCCATGGCGCCGATGGCCCCGTTGGCAAAAAACAGGTTGCCCGTGATCCGGTGGAAGCCGATTTGCGACCGTGTGCCGTCGGCCCGCGCCGGCCGCTCGTTGTCAAAGGCCTCCTGGTCGCCGCCGGACACCCCGCTGCCCCCAAAGGAGAGCCCGATGCTTTTCGCGTGCCGAATGATATTGTCGGCAATGATCCAATGATGCCCGCCCCGGGTCCCCACCATCCCGCTCTGCGCGTTGGCGGGGAGCTTCCAGAACTGGGCGGGAAACTGGTTGCCGCAGTGCTCGAAGATGAAGCCGTGCAGCTCGATATATCCGAGGCCTTTCTCCTGCGGCCGGAAGACCCCGCGGCGCGTGGTGATCTCAACCCGCCGGCCCGCCGGGGGCTGCGCGCCGCCGTTCAAGACGATGCGGTTGGCGGCGGAATCGTACCACCACGCGTGAGCGCACTGGCTGAGTTCCGCCCGCGTGGAGGTCTCCCGCCACGGCACCCCGTCGACAAACACCTGCCCCAGGGTCCACTGCACGGCCTTGAACGGAAAGGGCGGCAGCTTGTTGCGCTCCTGGTCCCAATCGTAGGGAATCCGGAAGGGCTGGCCGCCGTCGACGTAGCCGGTGTCGGTGCAAAGCGCGTTGTCCAGCTCGCCTGAATACAGTCCCCCGCCTTCGTCGCGCCACGCCGGCGTCCAGACGTCCGAGCCCTTGACCACGGCGCCGTGCCGCACTTCGGAAACATAGCGGATGGGCCGGCCGGGCTCGCCGCCCCGCGGCGGCATGACCCGTTCCCGGTAGATCCCAGGCCGCACGCGCACGGTGTCGCCGGGACCCGCTTGCTGCGCGGCGGCCTGAATCGTCCGGAACGGTCGCGCCGCGCTGCCGTCGCCGCCGGCCGGCGCACCGGCCTCAACCCAGTGGTCCGCGGCGGCCAATGGCAGCACGGACGGCGCGGCGAACGCCAGGGCGATGACGGCGCGGGCGCTATGCCATGCGGGGCGCATCTTTGCGGGTCGACAGATGGCGCTTCATGCCGCGGCCGGCTAGAAACTGCGGGTGGCCGACAGACGGAAGCTGCGCGGCGTCGTGTAGCTGAAGAATCGCGGATAGGAGGTGCGGGCGGGCGTGGTCAGGTTGCCGTTCGTCGCGCGGAGCCCGCTGGTGTTGTACAGCGGAGTGTCGTAGTTGAAGAGATTGGTGATCGAGAGGTTCAGATCGATCGCGCGGCGACCGAAGAACTTGATCGGGTAGCCGACCGTGGCGGTGCCGAGGAAGTAGGCCTTCTGCCAGACGACGGTGTAGGCATCGACCGTGGGATCGTCGATCGCCTGGGCGGGGTTGGCGGGATTCACGATCGTGTCGGCGCCGCGATAGCCGATGACCTGCGGGCCGCGGAACTGCATGCCGTAGCCGAAGCGGAGTCCCCGGAGCCGCCCGGTGCTGAAACGGTAGTCGGAGTAGAAGTTGGCCGTGTATTTGGTGAGCCGGTTCAGCAGTTGCGTGCCCGTGACCCAATTGGCCCGGCTGGCCTGGAGACTGTTCCACGCGTTGACGGCGGTCGTCAGATCCGGCGAATTTGCCGTGGTCACCCCCGGCTTGGCGCTGGCCAGGTTGCCCCCATCAAACTGGATGCCGGCGCTGTCGAGAATCTTCCTCATCACGGCCGTGTTGCCGTCAACCCAAGCCCGGGTCATGCGGTACGCATCGGTCTGCGAGGCGTCGGCGAGCCCGTAATTGAGCGTGAGGCGCCAGTCGGCGGTCAGATTGGCAACGACTTCGAGTTCGTAGCCGCGGCTCTTGCGATCGAGGGTGTCGTTCCACCCAATCGGCACATCGCCGAGACCCTCGCGGTTGCGGCCATCGGAGCTGAGGTCACCGAGGACGTTCGCGTTGATGATGGTTTGAATGTTGCTGAAGCCGGAAGGCTGGGTGCTCGAGGCGTCCTTCTCCTTCGATTCGTACCGGCTCACGGTCGCGTAGAATTTCGGGCCGAGCGAAAAACGCAGCCCGTAGTCCCTGCCCTGCGAGACGGACGGCGGCGGCGTGCCGTAGTCGATCGTGGTCTTGGTGAAATCGGTGGGATTGAATGTCTGCGCGAAGTTCGCCCACAGCGACACCCCGCGGCCGACGTTGAAGATGCCACCGATCGATTGCGTGGGCTTCTTCGTGCTCGTCGGCGGCGGGTTGAAGTCGTCCTGGAAGCGGTCGTTCGCGTATTGCGGCAGCGCGACTCCCGTCGTCGCATCGCGCGGTCGGGTCGCGGGCGCGAGCTGGCGCGGGCCGGTGGCGCGTCCGGTCGCGTCCTTCGGGGTGTAGGCGAGCGTGAAGTAATCCGCGGGCGCGTCGGGCCGGTAGATGAAATGTTCGCGCGTGAGCACCCCGTAGCTCGCGGGATGATCCATCGGACGGAGAAACAGTTTCTGGCTGCGGTCCACGATATCGGCGCGAAACGCGCCGAGAAGGATCAATCGCTTCCGCCAAAACGCGAGGTTCGCCGAGGCCTGGTAGTATTTGGTCGTGGCGTTGCTCAGGGTGGTGGCGTCGTTGCGGTCGGAGCCGAGCACCCAGAGTGGATTGTAGGCCTGGGCCGTCCCGGCGGACGGGTCGACCAGCGTGACTTCATTCATCTCGGTGAGATCGCGCTGCGTCTGGTTCCAATAATACCGGTAGCGCAGCGTCCGGGTTCGCGTGCTGGTGACGAGGCCCCAGGCGCGCGGGTCCGGGTCGAACGGGATCATGAAATACTCGCGCGAGTTGAAGATGTCCTGTTTCTCGACGGCGCCGATGACGTTGGCCCTGATGTCCACCCAGCGGGTTTCCTTCAAGTAGGCGGTCGCGAGCCGAATGGCCTGGTTGGTCGTTTCGACCTTTGTGCGCTCGGGCCGGCTGAACTCGTTGTAGGGCTGCAGGAAATTCGGATTGGCGGTGTTGTCGGGCAGCAGCCGGTTGAGGTCGATATAGACATTGGGATAGCCCTGGTTCGTGTAGTAGTCGATCAGGCCGTAGCGGTTGAGCCGGTTGACGTTGCCGGAGAGCTGCACGTTGAGCGATTCGCCGACGCGCTGGTCGAGGAAGAACGTCGCGTCGCGGAAGCGGTTGATCGACGTGGGATTCGGGCCGATGTTCGTAAAGGAGCGCGCCGGGACGCGAAACGCCGAGCCCTGGATGGCCGCGTCGTAGATGCCCGGGGTGATCATGGGCGTGTCGATGATCGGGCCGGCATTGAAGCCGAGATTCGAGCCGCTGGCCGCGGTCACGCCGTTGACGGAGCGGTTGCCGCCGAAAAAGGTCGTCTGCATCATGCCGGTGTAACTGAGCGCCGTGTCGTAACCCTTGCCGGAGCCGGGCGACACGATCCATGTGTTCGTGCCGATGCGCGAGGCGCCAAAGGCCGATTGGCTGGGGAGCGTTGACGGCTGAATGCCGGAATAGACGGTCCGGCCGTCCCAGCCGGAAAACGTGTCGGTCAGGGCGTTCATGCCGGCCGAGGCCTTTTGCTCGTAGTAGTCGCCGATGACCGAGAGGCGGGTCTGGCGGGTGAGATCGATCGTGAGCGAGGGCGAGACGCCCTTGCGCTGCGTGCGCTCCCAGTCGCGCCACGTGCGCGTGTCCTGCCAGGTGGCGACCACGCGCGCCGCCACGCGGTTTTTCAACGTGTAGTTGGCATCGAGCGTGCCGCGATAGGACTCCCAGGAGCCGTACTCCACGCGCAGTTCCGTGGCGTTGCGGCCAAGGCGGGCGCTCTTCACCACGGCGTTGGACGTGCCGCTGATGGTGCCGGTGCCGAAGAGAATTGAGTTCGGCCCGCGCCCATAATCCATGCGCTCGAGATTGTAGGTCGAAGGGTTGGCGCCACCGGCGAAGAAGTTGCGGTTGACCTGATTGGAGCCGACGCCGCGGACCGTGCTGGTGCCCGTGCCGCCGAAAAGTTGACCGCTGCCGTCGTCGGGGGTCGTGGTGGCGCTCACGGTCCAGTTGAGCGCTTCGTTGACGTCACTGATGTTGAGCGAGTCGAGAAACTCGCGGGTTTGGACGGAATAGGCGACCGGCGTCTCGACGAGCGCCGTGGCCAGACGCCCGCCGGCCAGCGACGACGTCGCGACGAAGCCGACATCCTTGTCGGTGCTCACCGTGAACGGCGAAAGCACGACGGTTTCGTCGCTCGGGGGCGCACTCGGTGCGGGGGTTCGCGCGGTTTGGGCCGACGCGAACGCGAAGGTGAGCGCGAGGAACGCAAGGAGGCGGCAGGCGGTCAGCGTGGTTTTCATGGTGTTTGCGTTCGCCGGTGACGGAGGGGGAAAGGTGCTCCATGGGTCACGGGCGAATGTGGTCGTTTTGATGCCCTATCCTATCAGAGCGAAAGAGCGCAAGGGTGCGCACATCTTGCGCAAAAGCGCCGGAAACTTGGCCGGTCAGGCGGTCAGATTATCCGGGATCGACCCAACCGCTTTCACATGGGCAACCTGTGAGTGTCAGTTCGCTCATCCCGGCGTTTCGCGACAGGGGGCGGGGCCCCGACACACCCGAATTCAACGCGGTCCTTTCGCGATTCGCGATTTGACGCGATCGGGCTGCTCCAATTTCCCTCGACGCGCGCCGAGGAGGCGGATGTCACTTTCCGCAACCTGACCCCGTCGAGAAGCATGGGGTCAAGGCCGAAACTTGCAACGTGGTCGTCAAGTCGGGCGGAGTTGTTGCAAGTTTCGGCCCCCCTGGATCGGCCCCTGACAAAGCAGCGCCCTCCGAGATCGGATACGTCTAATTAATAGGAGACGCCGTGCGCTACAGCCCGGCGACGTTCCAGCCCTGCCGATACGAGCGACGGATGTATTGGTTGGCCGGTTTCTCGTTGTCGAATTGCAGCTTGGCCGCGCTCCACGCCAGCGTGGTCTGTGGAAATCGCACGGCCACACTGCCGAGCAAAACGCTCTCCGTGAGCGGGCCCGCATAGTCGAAATTCGCGCCGGGCTTGCCGCCGTTCACGCAGGCCTCGGCCCACTCGGTCCAATGGTGGCTTTGCTCGGCCTCGGGCAGCGTGTAGTCCTTGAATTTCGCCACGGGAAACAGCCTGGGCGCCGCGATGTGCGGCACGTGCAGCACTCCCGCGGTGCCGATGATGATCGAGCCCTGGTTGTTCGGCTCCTGTTTTTTCTTCGCGGTCTTCCCCTTGCCGGTGGTCGCCGCGGCGGCTTCGGCGGCGGCGGGCGTCTCGATGAGGGCGCGAATTTCCGCCGGCGGCCGGGCGTCGCCATCGTACCAGGTCACGGCGACCGTTCGGCCCTCGGTGAATTTCGTCCCGGGAAAAATGTAGCGGATGTTCGCGTTGATCGCCCAATTCCACTGATCGGGCGCCGGACCCTCCGAACGCAGTGAGAGCGGCGAAGTGAGCGCGAGCGCCTCGAACACCGGATCGAAAATGTGGCAGCCCATGTCGCCAAACGTGCCCGTGCCGAAGTCGAGCCGCTTGCGCCAGTTGCTCGGGTGATAGAAACCTTTGACGAAGGGCCGCGCGGCGCTCACTCCGAGCCAGAGATCCCAGTTCAGGCTCTCGGGCACGGGGTCGTTGTTTTCCGGCGGCGAGCCGGTGTCGCCCCACTTCTTGTTACTCCACGTGTGGACTTCCTTCACCTTGCCGATCGCACCGCTTTGCACGATCGCGACGGCCTGGCGGTAGACTTTGTAGGAGTGGATCTGGATGCCCATCTGCGTCACGAGCTTTTTCTCGCGGGCAAAGTTGGTCAGCGTGCGGGTCTCGTAGAGGTCGTGCGCGAGCGGCTTCTGGCAGTAGCAATGTTTCCCGAGCTGCATCGCGGAGAGTGCGATCGGGGCGTGCATGTGGTCGGGCGTCGAGACGTTGACCGAGTCGATGTTGCCATGCTCGCGGTCGAGGAGCTGGCGCCAGTCCTGATAAACCTTCACGTCGGGGAACGCCTCCTTGACCTGCTTCACGCGGCTGAGATCGACATCGGCCACGGCGACGAGCTTTACGAACGGGTTGCTGGTGATGGCCTGGATGTCGGCCCAGGCCATGCCGGAGGCGCCAAAGCTGGCGTGGCGCAGCACGCGGCTGGGGGCGGCGGCATGCAGGTTGCGCGCGAAGAATGGGGCGGCGAGCCCGGCGACTCCGAGGGTTTTGAGGAACGTGCGGCGGGTGACTGGCGGTTGATGGCTCATGAGGAAAAGGGGGGAGCAATCTTCTGGTTGCGCGCCGCCCTATTAGGAATCCTGCGCCGACGATAATTTCGCGGCTGGATCTTCGGAAGCCGGCCGGCGGATAACCCCTCCCGGCCCGCCCCCCCCCCAAGATCCAGTTTCCTACCAGCCGCCGCCCCAAAACCGGGTTTTGGCCGTGACAGAAAGAAACCACCCGCATGTTGCGCAGGAAAGTTTTACAAATGCTGTTTCTCAGGAGCGTAAAGGAAAGAGGTGCAAATGTTCTCATCGAATTGGCGATGACCGCAGACGGCGCCCGCCTGCAGTCAATTCCTGCCCGGCCACGCCATGGCCTGAATTTAAAAAGCGAATGACGCGCTAAGTATAAACAAGCGGGGAGCAATAATCCGATAGGCGACGTAGGAACCGTCCGGGTCCGCCACGATCGGCTGCAGCCGACCGCCTTCCTGGATATTGCGCACATTGAATTGAAACGTGGTCGTAACCTTGTCGGCAAACATGCGCGTCCGATAAGTCAGGAACGCATCCGCATAGAGATGCGCCTTGTCGTAGATCGGTCGGGTAGGATCCAGATCGGTGATGAGCGCCGGAAGCGATTGCACGCCCCAGTAGCCGATCGCCCCCTTGTCCTCCCAGCGGAGCGCGCCGCCGACATTGAAGCGTTTCAGAATCGGATTGTCGGTTATACTGGCCAGCCGGAAATTGGTGGAGTAGTTGACCCGGTATTTGCGGACCTGCGGGCGGCTCTTGCCCGCCATCGCCTGTGTCACCTTGAGCGGGGCCAGGACGGTCGACTGAAGATTGTCCGCCGGAGAGGCGCCATTATTATAACGCTCCGTAAAGAACGGCCGGTTGATGGTTGGGTCGATGATGCTGTTCCACACCGGCAACCGTTCATTGATCCAGTCGGTCAACTCCTGCGCCAGCTGGCTGTTGATCGCTTCCTGCTGCGCCACGTTCAGCTTCATCGTCCAGAGCGGATTTGGATTATAGTTCACTTCGACCTCCATCCCCTTGGACGTCAGATCGTCGGTCGCGAACGGAGCCTTCGTATCGATAAGATACTCCACCGGCAGTTTCATGATCGCAGCGACCTGCTGGTTGATTTGATCCTGGGTCAGAGAGATGCCTTTGGCCGCGGCCGCATCGACGACCCAAGGCGTCGCCAGGCGCTGCAGCACCGTCGCGGAGCCCGAGGACGACGAGAGATCGAGCCGGTACAGGCGCCTTGCCAGGTTGGAACTGTCGCCATTCCGCGCATTGTTGACCGTCGTGGTGTAGCGATTGATCCGCATGACCAGTTTGCCGCTGAACAGATTCAGCGCCACGCCATAATCTTTTCCGGCTCCCGCCGGATCCGGCAGGACTTGGCGATGCAAGCTGTAGGCGAGATCGGCGGGCTGGAAGCTGTTTGATTTGTTAAAGTACAGGTTGAACCAAGGCAGCGGCTTCAAGACGAAGCCCGCCGTCGTGGTCTTGCCCTTGCCCGTCGCCCAGTCGCCGGTCGCCCATTGATTGTAGGTGTCGTAGTTGAGGTTGACGCCGTCGCGGAAGGCGACGGGCGCGCCATTGCGGGAGTAGCGCTGATCCTTGCGCAACCCAAAGGTGGTGACAATCCGGTCCCGCCAAAAATGGCTTTGAATCGTGACCCCCTGGCTTTTGAGCACGGTCCAATTGTTATATATACCCCCGGAAGAACCGGCCGCGGCCGAACCGATTACCACGGGCTCCTGCACAAACGCTCCGGTGGCGCCGTTGCCCCAATTCAGGACGTAGCTGCCGGCCCGGGACGCCGTGGGTCCGTAGTCTATGTTATAGCCCTGATTGTCGCCCATATAGTAACGCTGAAATGGAATGGTGAAGTTCCCCACCGCCGTCAGCGATCCCACCCCAGCCGATTGGCCGCGGATCTGGTTGGGCCCGGCCCAGGTGTGGTTGTCAATGATTGCGTCCCGCATGTCGATGGTCCGCGATTGGATGTTTTTGTACTCCCCGTAGGCGGACATCTGGTGCGTGCCAAACCAGCGCATCCAGCTCTTTTCCTGGCTGAGATTCAGCTGGTAGGCCAGTTGGGCGCGAAAGGTGTCGCGGTCGAGCGGTTGCAGCAAAGTGGCGGGGATAACGGCGCCCAGAAAGGGTCGGAGGAAATAGGGATTCGGTTTTCCGTCCAGCATGCGCTCATTCACATCGACCTGCAGCACGTTGGCGACAGTGGCGCCGGAGCCGGCGCCCATGGCATTGCGGGTGAAACGTTCGGTCTGCTCGCGCAACCAGCCGAGTTGCAGGAGGAGACTATGCTGGGGACTGTCCACCAACACTTGGGTGATCAAGGCCGACGCAATTTCCGTCTTTTCCTCGATGCGATTCGACGAGGCGATATTAGCCTTTGTCCAGTCGTAGATTTCCTTGGTAGAGACGGTCGGATTGTCGGCCAGGAGGGGTTGCGCGAGGAGAACGCCCGAGGGATCGATCTGCGCGTTCATCAAACGCATGTTCTGGTTTCCCGTGGCCGGATTGGTCGAGGTCGTCGACCGGCCGGTGCCCAGATAGCTGAGCCCGTTTTGATCGATATAGGCCTGGGCGTAGTTCATATTATTGGTGTTGAAATACACCGGCGTAGCGGAGGAAAAGGTGCCGACCGGCTGCCCGTTGATCTTGG
>JBIJCX010000601.1:0-3467 GCA_044344465.1 Opitutaceae bacterium | reverse complement strand
GCCGACTGCGCCACGTTCCACCGCGTGCGGAACTTCCGGGATCTGGCGCTGAATCTGTTTCCCGGTTCGGAGCGGCCGTGATGCCACCTGGCGTCGGACGGGCGGAGCAACCGGACGCCCGGGGCGAACACGCACCCGTGAAGGCGGCCCGCCTCCGCGGCGACGTTGAAACCAGGTCAACGTGGACTGACTTTACGTTTGCGAAAGCACGTGCGTCGGCCTTCGGTTGGGGCCGCAGGCGCATCGCGGTTCACCGCGCCGCCATTGCCGCCTGGCGAGAACCCAACCCCCCCATGATATCGGCGACGACCTTCATCTGGCTCGGTGTCGCATCTCGTCCCGCCGTGGCTCCAGCCGGCGTGGGCCATCTCCCTCCGGCTGGAGCGGACTGCCGAGCCTGGAACTTATCATGAAACCCACCCGCGACCGCACGCTTCTTGCTTGTTTGCACTGCCCGAAGGTTACGCTGCTCGTCTTGAGCCTCATGGCGACCGTTTCACCCCAAGCCTCCGCCACGGAGGCGCCGCCCACTGCCACCGGCCCCCAGCCAAACAACGCCACGTCCACCAGCGGCAAGGAGCAAGGGCTTGGCACGGGCGAAACCGTCGTCATGTCCCCCTTCGAAGTCGATGCGTCGGCCCAGCGCGGCTACTACTCGCCGAACACGATGGCCGGGACCCGGCTCAACTCGAAGCTCGAGGATCTGGCGTCGTCGATCGCCGTCGTGACCAAGGAGCAAATGGCGGACTTTGCGCTGCTGAATATCAACGATGTCTTCCTCTACGAGGCCAGCACCGAAGGCACCGGCACCTACACGGAGTTCTCCTTCGACCGAAGCGGACAGGCGATCGACGTCACGAGCCTTGAGCCGAATACGTCCAACCGCATGCGCGGCGTCAGCAGTGCCAATGTGGCCATCGGGAATTTCGAGTCGAGCGGCCGGGTGCCGATCGATCCGATCAACATCGACGCGGTGGAAATCAGCCGCGGGCCCAACTCCAACATCTTCGGGCTGGGCAAGGCGGGCGGCACCGTCAACGTCCTGCCCGCCAGCGCCAATCTCCAGCGCAACCGCTCCGAGCTCGGCCTGCGGTGGGATAGTTACGACGGTTATCGAACGAGCTTGGATTTGAACCGTACACTGGTCAAAGGGAAGCTGGCCATCCGCGGCAGCGGCGCATTCCAGCACGAAGGCTTCGTGCGGAAGCCGTCCGGGACGGACAGCCTGCTCTTGAACGGCATGGTGAAGTACCAGCCGTTCAAGATGACCAACCTGACCGCCTCGTATTCGAAGTATCGGATCGCCGGCGTGCGGGCCAACCAGGTGATGCCGCGCGACGCGGTCACGGCCTGGAAAAATGCGGGCTCGCCGACGTACGATAACCTTACGTCACGCATTACCATCAATGGCGTTAAGGGCACCACGGTCTACACGCCAACGACGATTCCGACCTATTTGTCCCGCGCGGGTGGTTCCGGTGGAGCCAATTCCAACATGGCGAGCTATGGCGACGGAGCCGTCGGGTATTGGGGCCCCGCCCACGCGACCCCCAGCAACGTTCTGTCGGCCGGCATCAACACGCTGGGGTTCCTCAACACCGCCGCCCCGATCCTCACGAATCAGCCCTTGTTTGCCGGCGATCCGTCGGTCACCGACAAGGGCATCTACGATTGGACCTCGATCAACCTCGGCGCGCCCAATTACCTCAACGAAAAGACGGAGACGACCACGTTTGGGCTCGAGCAATTCTTCATCAACACGCCGCGGCACGTGCTGGCACTGCAGGCCGGGTTCTACAAGGAAAACTCCGACAAGTACCGGCGTGATCTGATCGGCGGTGCCACCAGCCAGCGCGCCGTCGGCGCGGTTTATGTCGACCCGAACGAGTTTTTACCCGATGGCCGGCCCAACCCCAATGTTGGACGCACGTTCGTCGCCGCCTGGATTCCCAACTCCTATGAAGAGCCCCTGGGACGCGAGAACTATCGCGCCATCCTGGCCTACAAGCTCGATCTGCGCGGAGAGAAAAACTTCCTGCGGTGGCTCGGCATGCATCAGCTTTCCGCCTACGGCGAATACAAGGAGGACACGCGGCGGATCATCCAATACAAGGATTCCGTCATCTCCAATCACCCTTGGGTCACGACGACCGCCGCGCTCGGGCCGGGCCGGGCCCAGCCCGCCGACAACAAGGTGAACACCTATTTCCGCTTCTACGTCGGCGACACGAAGGGCGCCAACGTCGACTACGCTCCAGGCCCGATCAAGTGGGGTTCCTATACCTACACCTATGGCAGTGCGACCACCGGGTTCCGGGGGACGGAGACCGCGACCCTCGGGTCGGCGGTCACCAATGCGGGTGGCACCAACGGAGGCAACAATCGGCGGCAAATTCTCAAGACCGAGGGCGTTGTCCTGCAAAGTCACCTGTTCAAGGACCGCGTCATCACGACGTTTGGCCTCCGCCACGATCGAAATTACAACAAGACCGGCGTGAACCAGGTCTTCTTGCCCGACGGCATCAATATCGACATGGATGCCTTCAACCGTTGGTCGACGGGCGACTGGCGGTTCAATGAGGGCGACACCAAGACGGCAGGCGTCGTCGTGAAGCCGACCCGCTGGCTCAACCTGCATGCCAATGTCTCAAACAGCTTCCTGCCGCAGGTTGCGGCGGTCAACCTCCAGCTCGCGCCGGTACCGGATCCGAGTGGCAAGGGCAAGGACTACGGATTCACGCTCAATCTTTTCAGCGGCAAACTGGTCGCGCGATTCAACCAGTATGACATGAACCAGATCAATTCGCGCGCGTCCCAGTCGGCCACGCTCGCGACGCGGCTCTGGATGGTCGATTTCGAAATCAACAATGTTGCCCTGGTGCCGAAGGCCACCCAGTGGGTGGCGCGCGCCCACCCGACGTGGACCGCCGACCAGCAGAACGCCGAAATCAGCCGGATCACCGGCCTCGACGAGCGGTATTTCCGGCGGGTACCGGATAACCTGACGGAAGTCGCGGATGTCACTTCCAAGGGACGGGAGATCGAGATCTTCTATAATCCGACCAACTACTGGACGATGAAGATGAACGTGACGCAGACTGAATCGATCGAGGCGAAGGTGGCGCCGGGGATTACGAACTGGCTGGCGGCCCGCCTGCCGGTTTGGCAAGCCCTCATCGATCCGGAACTCGGCGTGCCGTGGCTCACGACGAACATTTACGACTCGTCGAGCGCACTCAATCGGTTGACGACCCAGGTCACAGCTCCACTGGCCGTCGCGAAGGCGGTTGAGGGGAAGAGCCGGCCGCAAATCCGGAAATACCGGGTCAATCTGATCAGCAGCTACGGCTTCGAGGGATTGACCGACAACCGAATCCTGAAGCGACTCAAGGTGGGTGGCGGGTTGCGCTGGGAGGACAAGGGCGCGATCGGCTATTATGGCGTACAAACGTTTCCGGATGTCATCA
>JBIJCX010000266.1:0-12117 GCA_044344465.1 Opitutaceae bacterium | reverse complement strand
GTCACAGTGCTCCGGTCACCGGTGACGCCGGCACCGTAGGTGAGCAGCAGGTCGCCCAGGCTCTGGGTCGCCCGCCGCTCGCGCCGTTGCAAGGTGCCGCCGATCCGGACGCGCTCGCCGAGCATGTAATCGATCTTCACCTGGCCCGACCGGATGGTCGCCACCTGCGGCACGACCCGGTAGCGCGACTGGGTTTGGACGGCGTCAGCCACCCGCCAGGTGGGAAAGAACGTATCGTTGTGGATGTAGCGGAGGATCTGGGAGCCAGCCAGGGAGATCGCGAGCGAGCTGTTCACCGGCTTCAAATAGGTGAAGTCGAACGAGGGCAGAATGTGCCCGGACGACTGCGCGTCGCCCAATCCCTCGATCGGAATGCCCACGCTGCGCCCCTTCAGTTCGAAGGGGTAGTCGCCGCGAAAGGTGCTGTAAACGGTGTAACGGAACAGCGGCTTCTTGCTCGTGAAGGCGCTGTTGCTGATGATGTTGATCGAGCCGCCCAAACCGGTCGCCGGCATGTCCGGCGTGGGCACTTTGGTCACCTCGATCCGGGAGATGTTGTCCGTCGCCACGTTCGAGAGCGACGTGGAGCGGGAAACGGCGACGGTTTCGCCGGCAGCCAGCAGGTTGCCGTCGCTCGAGATGGCCGTCGAACTGCTCGGAAACCCGCGGATGGAAACGCCGACTGGAATCGAAGCCGAGAAATCGACGGCCACGCCGGGGATGTGTTTCAGAAACTCCCCGAGGTTGCCGTCGGTCGTGTAACCGTATTCGTCGAAGGCGACGACATGCTTGAGATTGGGGGCGTTGCGCTGCTCGTTCATCGCCAGGAACTGCGCGCTCATTTCGCGTTCCTCGACCACAGCGACGGGATCCAGCACCACAACCGGCTCACCCGGGGTGGCCTGTTGGCCCAGCTTCATCCCCGCTGGGCGCGTCAGCGTAAAGTCGAGTCGGGCCGTCTTTTCCGCCAAGACCCGGACACCTTCCACCTGCTCCACCATGCCGACGTAGCTGGCGCGGATGCGCACTTCGCCGGCCGGCACACCGCGAAGGCGGTAAGCGCCGCTTTCATCGGTCAGTGCCTGGAGTTCGGTTCCCTCGATCGTCACTCGAACATTTCCGAGATAGCTCTCGTTCGCGGCGTTGAGCACGCGGCCTTCCACTACGCCCGTGGCGGCGATCTGGGCGGAGACGCTCATGGTGCAAGCCATGCCCATCACCGCCACTATGCGGCGGGCCGCCCGAAGCGTGCGGCTTTCCGGCCTTGAAAAAGCGGTATCGGAGGCGGATCGGACTCGGCCGGTCAACCATCGCCACGTGGCGGACCGGCGGAGGCGCGAGAGGTACTTTGGGCAGGTTTGGCTGAGTTCTTGCATGTGGGTTTAGCTGCGCTGTGCTTCGGGGATCAGGCAACGCTTCGCCCAACCCTGCCAGGCATCGGCGAGATCTCTGACCAACTCGGGGTGTTTGGCGGCGAGATCGAAGTTCTCGGTCCGATCGGCTTCCATGTCGAACAGCTCCCATTTCTTGGCCGTGACCCCCCAGACGATTTTCCACTTTCCCTTCCGGTACGCGCGGCTGCCGTAAAGAAACCAACCCAGCTCGCGCTCACCCGGCTCCCGGCCATCCAGCAGGAGCGGTTTCAGGCTGATTCCTTCCAAAGGCGTTGGAGTCTGTCCGTTGAACGCCTGCGGATAACTGGTCCCGGAGATTTCCAGGAGGGTCGGAAACAGATCGACGAGGTGCGTTACCGCCGTGGTGCGGCTGCCTGCCTTGATCTGCCGCGGCCAGCGGACGATCATCGGCGTGGTAATCCCGCCTTCATACGTCCACGTCTTGTAGCGGCGAAACGGCGAGGACTGGGCGGTCGCCCAACCCGGGCCCGTCAAAATGTAGGAGTCTTTGTCCCCGACAGGCTTTCCCTCTTGGTACGCTTGGTAGGCTGCGGCGGAGGACGCGCTGCCGCAGGCGCCGTTGTCGGATAGAAAAATGACGAGGGTGTTGTCGTCGATGCCGCGTTCTTTCAATGCAGCCATGACGCGGCCAACCGCCTGGTCGAGCCGATCGACCATCGCCGCGTAAACCTCCATCTTGGCCGACTCCCAGCCCTTGTCGGCGACGTCGTTCCAGGCTTGAGGCTCAAGGTCGTACCGCCAATCGCCAAGCTTGCGGTCCGGCTCCGGGAGTCGCCAATTTTTCGCAATCAAGCCGAGTTCAACCAAGCGACGATACCGCTCGCGGCGAACAGCTCCGTACCCGTCCTGGTACTTCCCGCGATACTTGGCGATGTCTTCCGGCCGGGCCTGCAGGGGGTAGTGAGGAGCGGTGAAGGCAAGATGCAGAAAGAAGGGTCTACCCTCTTGGGATAATTCGTGGATTCTCTTTACCGCGTAGTCCGCGTAGGCGTCGGTCGCGTAATATCCCGACGGCACACTCGTAATCGGCGTTTCGTTTTGAACGAAGGGTTCGGGCGGGCCGTAGTGCGAGAATCCGGCCGGATCGGCCTTGATCGGATCGAAGTAGTTTCTGGCCCCGATCATCAGCCCATAGTAGTCCTGAAATCCCCGATCAATCGGCCGGTTCGGATAACCACCGCGCTGCCAAACGCCCGCCACGGCCGTCGCCAGGTGCCACTTGCCGCTCATGGTCGTGGCGTAGCCGGCCTGCCGCAGCACCTCCGCCAAGGTCACCAGATTGCCACGCATGTAGCCGTAGCCCGTTCCGCCATAGCGCGGGTGGATACCGGTGAGCATCGCGGCCCGCGACGCATTGCAGACGGCGCAGTTGTAGAATTGCGTGAAACTCAGGCCCTCCGCGGCGAGTCGGTCGATTTTGGGTGTCTGGATTTCGCCGCCATAACAGCCGAGATCGGAGAAGCCGAGATCGTCGGCCATGATGAGCAAGATGTTGGGCCGCCTGGGTTCAGCCGCCCAGCCCGACGAGAGAACGACTGCCGCAAGAATGGACACGTAGATTGCCTTCATCGTGGAAAGTGGGTCCGGCGGGATCGATGTGTTTGGGAGGGAGGAACGCAGTCTTCGGATTCCGTCCCAGCATTGATGCCGGTGAGAACTCAGCAAAGCACGATCGCTGGTAAATTACCTTTTCCAGTCCGAAAGTTGCGGGACGAGTCTCAATGCGCCGGGGTTGGTCCCATTCGTTATTCTCTGCGTGTCGCCGCCCCTGCTGCGGTCAACCGATCTGCTTCACTGTCCCCCCGGCAAAGTACTTCGGAAAGATGAGATTGGGTTCGGGTTTGAGGTGGCTCTGGTTCACCATTTGCAGCGTCAATCGTGAGAGGCGGCGAATGTAGGTGTTCTGGTCCATGGTGTAATGGGAAATGGGAGGACTCACGGTTGCAAAGACGTGATCTCGGTCACGAGCGATGAACGATACCGTATCGGGCACAGTCAGGCCTCGTTTGAGCAGGTAAATCAAGACCGCGAATATATGCTGATTCTTGGCGACGAGCAGGGCAGTCGGGGCGTGGGCGGAACTGAACAGGGCATCGAGCTTCATGCTGATGTGATCCGCGGTGCCATTGTGCCGGACCACGGTGGCGCGAACTGCATCCAGGCTCTTATGCTGCTCGATGGCCTCACGAAAGCCCTGTTCGCTGACCAGGTCGCCCGCCACTCCAGAGTCTGGCAAAACCAAGGCGATCCGTCGGTGTCCCCGGCGGAGAAAAATGCCGGCGGCGTGGCGGCAGACCGACCGGTAGTCCGCATCGAGCGAGGGGAGACTCACGTCCGGGTGGCAGGAACCCAGCACGAGCGCCGGGACCTCGTGTTGCTGGAACCAAAGCTGGATCGCCTTGCTGACTGAGAGGAGAACACCGCAATGAATCCGGTGTCGCTGAATGAAGGCCTCGAGTTTCCGCCGCTGCGCCCGGGCGCCGGCGGGTGCGCACACGAGGACTTCCGTGGCAATGCCCTGCTCGGCAAGATTTGCGCGCAATTCGCTTATGCCCTGGAAGGTCACAAACGCCATTTGCGAGACCGGCTCCGAAGTGATCAGTCCCACCAACCGCCTTCGGCTTTGCGCCGTCGACCTGGAACCGACGAGAACCCGGTTACGCCGGCCCTGCCGGATCTCAATCAGGCGCTCCTTCGCGAGTTGATGGAGGGCCGCCCGAACGGTCGGACGGCTGACATGGAGCATCTCGCACAATCGGCGCTCGCTGGGCAGGAACTCCGTCCAGGTAGCCTCTAGAATCGACCTGCGGATCGTGTCAGCCGCCAGATGCGACAGAGAAGCCCGTCGGGGAATTTCCAGGGTGGCCGGTGCGCTGATCATAATACTTTACCAGTAGTTAGCGTTGGTTTCTGCCCCGAAGCGATGTCTTGTTCAACGGCGATGAAACGACTGTCCAGCGTGAAAGTTTGGCCGGCGATCCCAACTTCCCGCACCCGTGCAACCGGGAAGCAGGCAGGAGTGCGGAGGTAATCCGATGATCGGCTGCTACGACTTCTGCGGGCATTACGAGTGGACCTTCGCCTGGCTCGAGCGCGAGGGAGGGCCGGAACTGGTTAGGAACTATTGGGAGCATGCCATCGCTGGCGACAGCCGGAAACCCACCGGCGACCTGATCAAGCGGGAGGGCGTTGCGGGCATGATGAAACACTGGGGCCATGCCCTGAAAGAGGAATCTCCGGAATTGGGGTTCTCGATCACGGCACGCCCCGACGTATTTCGCCTCGACATCCACGAGTGCCCCTCGAAGGGATTTCTCATCCGCAACGGGCTGGAGCAGTATCATGATTACTGTGACCATTGCATGGGCTGGATCGGACCGATGCTGCGGCACGCCGGGTATGTGGTCGACCACGAGCACAATCACTGCGGCCAGTGCTGGTGGGAAATGAGGGCCGCGGGGGCTTCCCCGGGGCACGCCGATGTCGGAAAGGTGGCGGGCAGCAAGGACGTGAGATACCGGCCGGAGTGGCTCCGACCGGGCGTGACTTTGGATCGCTACGACAAAGCCAACGACCCGGACGACAAGCGGCCTTAGATCAGCATGTTCGGCAGGGCCCCGCTACGGTTTGCTCGGAGTGTAAGCAGGGTACTCGTGCGGACCCGCCGCTCGTGCACGCGGTCGAGGGTCTTGGGCAAGGAGGCCGGCCAGGTGCGCTATTGCGCCTGGAGTTTTTGTACCGTGTCGGGATGTTCATCCGCGAGGTTTCGACGTTCAGAGGGTTCCGCCTCGAGATCGAAGAGCTCGGTTTCGGTGCCGTCCAGCTCCATCATCAGCTTCCATTTGCCATCGCGAACCGCCAACACCGGACTGCGGCGGGCGGCGCGGAAGGCATTATCCATGATCATGAGGTTGCTATCAACGGGGTGGTTGGGAAAGTTTGGCCGGAAACGATAATCGCTGTCTGCAGCCAGGCCGTGACACTCCGCTGGTCAAAATAATTAACCACACCTCGGACCGCAAAGGCCCCACGTGGAAAGGCGTTCTTACCAGTGCGCAAGCTTTGCCCGCGGTCGCGACAGGTACATCGTCTCGGCCGGTCCCCCCCTCCGTTTTGATCACCCCCGGCCAATCGATCGACCTCAATTCTCACCTCCCATGAGTCTTTTACCCGCGAGGAACCTGCCTGGTTCCAAGACTGGAAATCATCCCGTTTATCATGATGTCCCGGCCTGGTTTGCCCTGATCGCCGTTTTCATCTGCACCTGTGCCTTGCGGGGGCAGTCCGCGCCCGGTGTGGGCACGATTCAGGGCGTGCTGACCGGGCCGCCGATTACGGCAAAACCGATCGCAGGCGTCAGTGTCCTGATTGTCGAAACCGGGCAGAAGACGGTCGTGGATGAGCGCGGCCGTTATCGATTCACTGCGGTGCCACCCGGAACCTATACGCTGCTGGCTTCCGGCGAGGGGTTTTCCCGGCTTCGGATCACGGAGGTGCCCGTCAGCGGCGGCCATGCGACCGAGGTCGACATCCGGGAAATGCCGATTCTCATGGCCAATGGCAAGGTGCAGGCCGAGGCGGAATCGACCCAGAGCCATCGCGAGACCGATATCGTGAAGCTGGACCGGTTTGTCGTGGTGGGTTCAGACGCCAAACCGCGCGCCTTCACCGACGCGAATATCGACATTCCCCGCAGCGAGAACGACGTGCAGCCCTACCGCATCGTCACCGGCGAGGAAATGGCGTTCGCCGGCTCCCTGACGGTCGAGGATTTTCTGAAGGAAAAGCTCTCGATGGACGGCACCGAGCGCTCGAACTCGCAGATCTATACGGGCGGCATTGGCACGACGAGTTCGATCAGCCTGCGCGGGCTTGGGCCCGACCGGACCCTGGTGCTGATCAACGGCCGGCGCGTGCAGGGCACCGATCAGCAAGTGAGCAACCTCTACGGCAGCCAGCCGGATCTGAACTCCATTCCGCAGGCGGCCATCGACCGGATCGAGATCCTGCCCAGCGGGGCCTCGGCCATTTATGGCGCCGGGGCAATCGGCGGCGTGATCAACGTGGTGCTGAAGCAGAATTACACCGGCGGCCAGGCGTCGGTCACGTATCAAAACTCCTTTGACACCGACGCGCCCACGCGCGTGGCCAACATGCTCTACGGGATATCCCTGGAGAAGGGCCGGACCCAGGTGCAATTGACGGCGACCTACCGCGACGTGGCGCCCATCCTTTTCCAGGACAAGCCGGAGATCGCCCTCCGGGGCATCGCGACCATCCTGCAGAACCGGCCCGCGACTTTCTACTCCAACTCGAGCCCGCCCTTGCTCGGCACCACGACCAACATCGCCCTGAACCCGGCGGTCGTGAACGGCTTCACCAACGCGCAGAACGCGACCCTGACGCTGGATAATGGCACGCCGCTCAACTCCCTGATCACCCATATCCCGGAGGGCACCTCGGCGAACAACCCGCTCGCCACCCTGTATGCGGGGCTGCTGGCCAACGCCGGAAAATATAACCTCAAGATCGATTCCGGTGACGGCGTCTACAGCCGCCGGAACGAAATCGGCCTGTCGCCGACGGTGAAGGCCTACTCGGCCAGCATCACCCGGCAAATGGCGCCTTGGCTCCAGCTTTTTGGTGAGTTCCGCTACGGCGACAACTACGGCAGCCAGGTCTACAACCGCATCTCGCGGGCGGTCACTTACGCCATCCCGGGGAATGCCCCGACCAATCCGTTCAGGGAGAATCTCTCGATCCATTTCCCCACCCTGCTCGGCACGGTCCTGCAGACCTACTCGACCACGAAGATCGCCAGCCTCGGGGCCGTGGCGCAACTGCCAGGAGACTGGCGCGCGGTCGCCGATCTCTCGTGGTCGGAGAACTGGCACGCCTTTTCCTCCTTCGTCGATGACACGACGGCGGGCAATGCCGCGCTGGCGAACGGCACCGTGAACCCCTTTGTCGACACGACGCTTTTTCCGATTGGGCTGCAACCTTACGTCGCCTCGTACAAGTATCGTGGAACCGCGTATCAGAAGTATTTCTCGGTCCGGGCCTCGGGCACCTTGTTTGACCTGTGGGCCGGCCGCCCCATGCTTACGGTGGGCGCCGGACACCAGATCCAAGGCTATAATGACACCGTGATCAGCCAGCGCATGCCCTTCACGAAGGCGAGCAGCGTGGACCTCGTCTATTTGCCTCAAAAGGCCACGACGACCCACGCTTATGCCGAGTTCCAGATCCCGCTGGCGCGCCCGGAAAGCAGGATCCCGCTCGTCAAAAACTTGGACATGCAACTGGCGGGCCGGTTTGAGGCATTCGAGGTCGGCACGGGTACGCCGAGCTATTCCCATTTCCTGGAGCGCAATCCGCCGGTGACCACCTACGCCGCCCCGACGATCAACGGCCAGCCCTACTTTGCGACGTCCAAGTTTGACGCCATGAACTACACCGCCGGCATGAAATACATGCCGGTGGACGACCTGACCGTCCGGTGGTCCTTCGCGACCGCCTTCATCCCGCCAACGGCGAACCAGTTGCTCCCGGCCCCGGTGCCCAGCACGGCCCTGACCATGATCGGCGATCCGGTCACCGGCACCACCTATGGCGTGCAAACCCAGGGCGGTGGCAACCGGAACCTGACGCCGCAGAACACCACCAATTGGAACGTGGGTGCGATCTGGCAGCCCGCGAAAGGCAGGTTGCAGGGATTGCGTCTGGAATTGAATTATTTCTACGTGAAGGAGAAGGACCTCATCGGCAGCCTGACCGCCGATCAGATCGTCAATAATCCCGAGTTGGCGGCCCGGATCACCCGTGATCCGGCGACCGGCAGAATCACCGTGGTGGATACCAGCCTCCTCAACCTGAGCTATTATGAAACCTCTGGCTGGGATCTGGCCGCGGCGTATCGCAGAACTACGCCCATCGGCAATCTGAGTCTTTCGGCGTCGGCGACGGTGACCGACACCCTGACAAAACAATCCAGCCTGACCGCCCCCTTTCTCAACTATGTCGGCTTTCCCACGATGGGCGGCGTGGCGAAAACCAAGGGCAGCGGCACTTTCGCCTGGGGCAAGAAGGGACTGACGTTGGGCTGGACCATGCGCTACATCAGCTCTTACAGCGTCTATGGTGCGCCGGGTGCGCCCGTGTTGAGCACGGTCTACACCGGTGGCCAGGGGAGCAACACGGTGGACCGCCAGTTGTATCACGATATCTTCGGCAGTTATGTCTTCGGCCGGGGCGGCAAGAGTGCCTCGGGTCAAAGACGGTTCGACCAGGTGCTCCTGAAGGGACTGACCCTCAAATTGGGCATCCGCGACTTGTTTGACACGGCGCCACCGTTCGACGCCTTCCGCAGTCCCTATTTCTACAGCAATTTTGGCAGTCCCAGAATGCGCGAATACTGGGTCTCGGTGCGCAAGGATTTCTGAGCTCGGAAACTCGCTCCAAGATCTGCCCACTACCATGACGCCATTCGTATCCAGATTCCTCTGCTTCGTCCTTGCCACGGTGAGCGCGCAGGTCGAAGCCCAGACGCCCGCGGCGTCGAACTTTGGTTTCCGTCGCGCGATAAATCCCAGCTGGTTTCCCGATGATCCCCGGCAGTGGAGTCGGTACGAACGGTCGGTTTTCGTGACCGACCTTGCCCCGCCGGAGAATCGTGGCGCGCTTGCGACGGGGCGGCGCGAGAAAGGCAAATGGAAGGTGCTCCCGTACGAAGCGGGAGAGCTCAAAGGCAATGCGCTGTCCATTTACGCGTTTACCAAACCGGCGCCGGTGCGCATTCGCTTGGGTCAGACGGGCTGGCATGCGGTCTATGTGGGGCTCTCCACCGTGTCCGGCGGTATCACCAAGGCCCAGTCGAGCGAGATTTTGGCCCGGCTCGGCAGCGCGGCGGTGTATCGGCGAATCAAGAACAACATGCGGCTCACGGCCAAACGGGGTGACGTTGTGCAGGAGCAGTTCCTGACCTTGGCCAACCTGAATGCCGGAGAGACGATCGAGTTTGCTTCCATGCCCAACACGGCGGCGACGGTCATGTATGTTCGCCTCGTGCCGGTGACGGAGCGGGAACGACAGGCATGGACGGCGGACGTCTCGAGCGAGCGGCATCGCATCAACGTGGCCACCTTCGACGGCCACTCGTGGATCTGGCCGTATCAACCGAAAACGGCCAACGATTTGCTGGGCGCGTTTGAAGGCTTTCAGAACACGGATTTCTCCCAGTGGTGGTTTGGGGTGACCGGCGCCGACCTGGTCAACTATCCCACGAAAGTCGGGACCGTCCTGGGTGTCCTGAGCCAGGATTTTCCGACGCGGGAGCATGAAGCATTCGCCACTTCGCTGGAAGGACTGCTCAAGAACGGGGTTAATCCGCTGCTGGTCGCACGGCAGGCGGCGCGGGATCAACGCCGTGCGTTTCACGTGTTTCTCCGCTCGGCCGCGTGGGGGGCTTCCATCCCCTTTGAAGAGACGTTCGAGAGTAAGTTCTTTCGCGATCATCCGGAGTGGCGGGCGGTCGACCGGGAGGGCCGTCGGACGCTGCACATGAGTTGGGCGGTGCCGGAGGTGAGGAAACAGACGCTGGCGGTTCTCCGCGAGACGGTTGAAATGTCGGATCCCGACGGCGTAGGACTGTTCTTTAATCGCGGCATGCCGCTGATGCTCTGGGAAGAGGCGTTCGCCATGCGGTTCAAGCTGGAGCTTGGCGTTGACCTCATGGCGGTGGAGGCCGAGGACCCCCGGATTCACCGGCTGCGGAGCAAAATCATGACCGAATACTTTCGCGAGCTCAGGGCCATGCTCGACCAGATTTCGAAAGCCAAGAATTCAAAGCGCTATTCGATCTCGGTCTCCGCCTTGGCGGACAAGAAGTACAATGACCGATTTGGGCTGGATATCGAAACTTGGGTCAAAGAGGGGCTGGTTGATCAGGTGTCGGTGCTCGTCGCCTTCCACACCGACAGCTATGCTCCGCCCAATCTCGCCTATTATCGCAACGTGGTCCGTGGGACCAACGTGAAGCTGTTCCCCTTCACGGTGGCGTGGAGAACGACTTTGTGGAATGCCGGGAAAGCGACCGATTTCTGTAAACTCATTCTCAAGTGGTTTGGCGAAGGTGTGGATGGGATCGGCGTCTGGGATCCGGCGGTCGAAAAGGGCTACGGACTTGATGCGTATGAGGGGCAACCGATCGACGTTCTGGCTTACCTGGGTCACCGGGAGCTGATTGCCTACTGGGCGGAGCACGGCGTGCCGCTACCCCACACCCGGCTGGTGACGAAGCTTGGTGAGAACGAGTATAGCCCGTGGTTCCCCAATACCGGGTACTGATTCATTCTGCCATTCACTGTCTGACTCATGCCGGATCGCCCCAACATCCTCTTTCTCCTCACCGACCAACATCCGGCTTTCCTGGCCGGATTTGCCGGCGACAAGATCGTCCGCACGCAGCATCTCGACGCCCTCGCCGAACGCAGCGTCCACTGCACCACCGCCCTGTGCGCTTCGCCCATCTGCACGCCGTCCCGCATGTGCATGCTGACGGGCAAGGAGCCGCACCGGTGTGCGGCGTGGAACAACCACTGGATGATCTTTCCGGAACACGCGACCTGGCCCGGTCATTTCGCGGCCCATGGCTACACCACGGCCCTGGTCGGCAAGATGCATTTCGGCGGGCGCGACCAGAACCAAGGTTTCCAGCACCGCCCCTACGGCGATCTGCGGCACGGCCTCGGACACCAACCGGAGCCAATCGACCTTTTTCCCGGCTATGCGCATGTCCGCAGCGCTGGCGTGAGCGAGATTCCAGAGAGCATGATGCAGGATGTGGTCGTGGCGCGTGAAACCCTGGCCCTCCTGCTGGAGCATCACGACGAGCATCCCGAAAAACCTTGGTTCGCCTGCGCGTCATTCTCGCGCCCCCACAGTCCCTTCACGGCACCCGGTCGCTACATCCGGCGCTATCGCGATCGGGTGCCGCTGCCAAAACGGGCCGAGGGAGAACCGGACAGCCTCGAGCCCTTCGCGCGCCTGGCGATCGAATCGGATCACCCCACCGAGGAGGAACAACGCCGGGCGCTCGAAGCCTTCTATGCCAGCGTCGATTTCGTCGATGACTGCATCGGCGATCTGCTCGCCGGACTCGAGCGGCAGGGCCTGCTGGAAAACACGATCGTCATCTATACTTCGGACCACGGCGATATGGCGGGTCTTCACGGCCTGTGGGGTAAGCGCGTCTATTACGAGCCGTCCGTGGCCGTTCCGCTGTTATTTACCGGCCCCGGCATCAAGCCCGGTCGGCATGTCTGGCGGGATCCGGTGTCGTTGATGGATCTGTTTCCAACCACCTGCGCCCTCGCCGGCCTGCCGGTTCCCGCCGGCCTCGACGGCATCGACCAGAGCGCGGCCCTGCGGTCGCCGGCCGAGGCGACCGCACCCCGCGAGTTCGCCCCGTCCTCCTACTACAACTACGGGATTCGCATCAACCACCGGCGCAATCCCGACACGGCGCCCCAGCGCGCGATGCGTCTCGTCCGCACCCGCGACTGGAAGTATGTCCAAGTCGAGCGCGGCGACGAGTTGCTCTTCAACCTGAAGGACGATCCGTTCGAGAACGCAAACGTGGTGCGTGATCCCGCCCACGGCGGTCTCGTGGCATCGCTGCGCGCGATGCTGGAAAAGGACTTCA
>JBIJCX010000264.1:0-12129 GCA_044344465.1 Opitutaceae bacterium | reverse complement strand
ATATGCAGGGGGTCATTTAGGTGCCTGGACGTGCTTCCATCTTTTGTATGGGAATATTCAGCTGCACCGCCAATTCCCATCCATTCTGAATAGAGCTCCAGATTATGGAAGAGTTCGTTATAAAAGCGCTGCATTGGTGCGGCTGACTCACGAAATGCTGCCTGATAAAATTCGTTAAGCAGATTTGCTACCTCTTTCGCCCTTACGGAGTTCCTGTTATCGAGTAACCTCCCCGAGACATAGTAAACAGGCCCTTCCAGTCCAAAACATTCCCCAAAACCGTCCTTGATAATACCCAGAATATTGTTAGCGATTACACTCTTTACCTGAGCCCCGACATATCTGGGAGTTTTCTTCGGGGTGTAAGCAACTGGGTGGGAAGTCCCCCAATTGTATGTAAATGCGATGTCTTTATCAACGACCTTATAGAACTTACCTTCATCAAATGTTTCCGGGGTTCTTGCAGTGATTTGATTTAAGATTTTCTCTGAAAGATTCCTCGTTGGGAACATATTATTTGCGATTTCATAGAATCCTGTCTTCCAGGTCAGACTGTAGTTGAACTTGACCAATGGAGTGTTGACCTCGTTCAGATCAGCAGGGACAGAGATGACTGCTTTCTGCAGAAACTCGATTCCAGTGTTACCAGGATATAGAAAGCGAGTGCCAACATATTTCCTGAGAAAATCGCACACCCCTTTAACAGTGCCAAGACTTATATCGGATTTTGTATCGTTCTCATCCGGAGCTGACACGTCGGGCCCGGCAATGATGAGATCTCTTCCTGCCACTTTATGTATATATCCCCAATTTGAGAGTTTGCCGACTTGAAAGCCATTAGAGCGGGCAAACTTCGTATCGCCCAGGTAGATCCCTGGTCTTGTTAGGTCAGATTTGCTCTCTAATGCAATTTCAAGTATGAAGCCGTTGGACTTGAAAGCACTCTGAACCAGAAGTGCACTTTGGCGGAGCCATTCCCCAACCTTTGGGGCGGAAAGGTTGTCCGGTATTATGACCTGATAATCTGATTTGCCGTTTGCAGCCAACACTAAACCTGCGCCTGAAGCCATCATGCCTGAACTGGAGTAAGTTCTTGAAAACGGCAGGAAAATCATCAACGAGACAAATCCAAGTCTGAAGAGTTTAAAAGAAGCTCCCAATGAAAGCTTTTGTAATTTAGTGCTTCTAAACAAACATGCTTTTGTTATCATTAATATACCTCGTTACTGGAAATAGGTTGAACAAATTGCTGAAGAGAAAATTCTGGCGAAAATATTATTATATATGTATCGTTATCTCGATTTGAATTGAGTATTGCGTCCTAATGAATGGGCTATGCTGTATGTATTAATTGATTTAGAAGCCGAAAATATGATTTCACTATTGGGCGCTTTTGAATACTTAAAGCGTGTTATACAGCAATGGGCAACTTGAATTAGGTAGTTGATATAGCGTAAGTATATACGAACCGAGTTTCTTCGATAAAGCGGGCCAAGCAACCGGGACCCGAGTCGTCAAAAGCTGAATGTATTGGCCAGGAAATAGCGCCGCTCCGGCGCTAGGCGCATGATGGCGACCTGACCCCAGGGCTGCGCGGTTACCGGGATCAAGTCGCGATCCTTGTGCAAATTTGTGCCGTTCAATTGAATCTTCCAGTCGATGCGGTCGCTCCATATCTTGCGCGAATAACCGATGGACGCATCCACGTTTAGGTCGGCGGGCGCATAATAGGGATGCTTGATGTCGTAGATAGCCACCCCGTTCGGCAAACGCGAGGAGGGATAGCCCATGGCGAACTTGCTCTGCCAGCGAATCCCGCCACCGATCGAGAATCCTTTGAGGTTTCCGCTGCGGGTGAAGCGATAGTTGGTGACAAGATTGACCCGCCATTTGCGCTGTTCGGGCGAAGCCACGCCTTCCGTTGCCAGGTCGGCGGCCATCGGGGTGTACAAATTCTGCTCATAATACTGTCTGACCGTCTGGATGTTGGCCGGCAGGGGCTGGCCGAGCTGATGGTCAACCGGATAGTTGACAAAAGGGCGATCGCCCAGCGCCGCCAGCAGCGGCTTTAGGTCCTCCGCAAATTTGCGCGTAACGGGCAGGATCCCGCTGCGCACCGTTTCCTGCTTGGCCACGTTGGCCAGGACTCTCCAGTTCGAGGTCGGATTGTACACCAGCTCGATCTCAACCCCCTTGGCGGTTAGATCGGACGTATCCGCCCCGCCCGTGGGAGGGGCGGATAACGCGCTGACCTCGATATTGGGCGCGGTTCCTAAAACCTGAAACTGATAGATGTCCAGCATCCCCGGAGGCAGAAACTGTACCACCTTGGCGATGTCCGCGGCGCGGCTCGCGGCGAGCTGCGGGTTGATGTTCGCCTCCTTGTACCAGTTGGCGAGCGCCGTGATCAAACTCCGGGGCTGACCACTGCCAGTGGTTCCCTGATACGTCAGATACTGATTGGAGGTCTCATACCGGGTACCGCGGAGGACAAACTTGTCGTTGAGCAACGAAAGGTTCAGGCCCACTTCCTTGGTCTGGCCCTTCGGCGAGGGCAGGCCGGCGCCGAACTGATCGGTGCGCTGGCCCGAAGGCGTGAAGTTTTCCGACTTGTTGATGAATACGCTGAAGTCGGCACCGGCAGGCAGGCGCAGTAATTTTCTCGGCCAGTTGAGGACTACGCTGAGGCTCCTGCTTTCCTTGCGATCGATTTCCGGAGGGTTGTACGGGAAATCGAAGTCGCTGAAATCCCATTCCGATTTGCCGCCATCGAACGGCCCGGTGCTGGTGGGATTGCCCGGGAAACCCACACTGGTGCTGCCATCGTCGAAATCAACATCCTTGCGCCAGCCAAATACGGTGACAACGACCCCATCGAGCCAGTTGCTTTGCAACGTAAATGCCTGCGACTCGATGACCTCGCGCGTGGCCGTGCCAGGCTGCACCACTTCGAAAATAGAAACCGGGCTCAACTGGTAGGCGCCGGGATCGGTGGCATTGGCCGCGCGAATGAAGGTGGAGATATCCCCGTAACGACTTCCGTCGGTCTTAATCGGATCGATCCGAATGGGTTCGAGTTTGATCGGGTTGTTGTTCCCGATCAGCGACGGCCCCACGTACACATTGAGAATCGTGTTTGCCGTATTGATGTTGGCCACGGTGTCCCGCACACCGGGACCGTCAAATCTAACGCGGGTGACGAGCGCAATGTGGTCATTGCGGTAGCGTTCGGCCACACCGCTCAGGGTGTGACGCCCCAGCCATTTGCCCCAGGAGGTTTTGAGGTCGTTGAAATCGTATTTGAGATAGGCCGCGGCCCGGAGCGACTCGTCATCGTCGTATATTTTCTGAATCCGGAAATTATTCGCCTGGAGGAAGGGGCGGCCCACATTCGGGTTGGGCGTTCCGTCCGGCAACCTCACGGAGGTATCCACCCGAATTTTGGTCTGGTCGGCACCGTTGCCATTGAGGAACGTCGCCCGGGCGCGGTTGTATTGACGCTGCGTGTCGTAGGCCAGCTCGAGGCCGAGGCGATTGCGCCATGCCGTCTGGGCCAGGGAAACGTTGAAGGTGCGAAAGTCCGACGTGAACAGCGCCGTCTCGTCGATCATGCGATTTTTCCAATCGAACGCCTCCATATCCGTGAACCCCTGAATTTTGATCCCGGGCGGTTGCAGGCCAGGCAACTGGCCGGGGAGGACGTTGGCGCCCACCCAGTAGGTGGCCGCCGGCATCTCCTGGATATTACGGGTGGAAATCAAACGTCCGCTGTCGGTGGCCAGGTCCCGATTGAGGGTTGGGTGAAACGTTCCCGCCCGAATCGAATTCGCCACCGTGCCGGTCGTGCTCGGAAAGTTGTTTTGAAAAATCCTGCTGGGGCGCGCATCGCTGGGGTTGTTGTAGGTCGCTATCAGATTTCCCCCCGTCGCTCCCATGTAGTAAGGAATGAAGTTGGTGGACACCTGGCTCGCGGCGAGAAGGTTGCGCGCCGGATCGTCGTAGAAAGTCCAGTCGAACCCCGGCCGGCCGGCCTCCATCCAGAGCCCCGAGATGCTGTCCTGCAGCAGAATGTTGATCGGTTGGTTGGCCTTCATCTGGCCGGTCTCGAAATTCGCGCGGACCAGGGTGGTGGAAAACGGGCGGTAGTTGATGGCGCCATAGAGCCGCTGCTTGTGCTGAAAGGCCGGGCGCTGATTGTACTCTTCCCGCGAGTCGAGGCCGATCAGGCGTGCGGACAGTTTGCCCGGGATCAACACCCGGCTGAGATCGAGGATGCTGCGCAGCCCAAGGTTGTTGTCCAAACGCACCGAGACGGTGCTCTTGTTCCGGTTAAGATCGGCCTCGGCCAGCGAGCTGTCCACGATGCCGGCCGGGCTGCTGACGCCGATGAGCGCGGCGTTTGGTCCGCGCAGCACCGTGACCCGCTCGGTGTTGTAGCTGTCGATATTGACGGTAGTTTTGAAGAAATTGCGGGTGGAGGTCGGAGAACCCATGCCGCGGGAGCGCGTCGCACCCTGCGGATTCTCCCGGTAGGAGCTCACGTTGACCGCCGGCGCCAGGGCGTCCGCCGTCGTGCCCGAGTAATTGCCGCCGGGTCCGCCCGCATCCATGCCCGGAACGTAAACCAGCAGCTCATTGGCGTTGGTGGCGCCGATGTCTTCGAGAAAGTCCTTGGTATAGATGGAAATCGATGCGCCCAACTCCTTGAGGGGCGTATCGAGCCGCGTTCCGGCCAGCGTGGAACTTGCCTGGTAGCCGGTGTCTTTCGTCGAGTTCACCACGAACGGTGACAATTCGATCGTTTCCTTGACGGGAGGAGAAACTTGAGCGGACAGCGGGCTCGCGCCGGTCAGGAGCACCACTCCAATCCAGGCCGATACTCTGGCAGTTGCGTTCTTGGGTTTCATATCTTGGCTTGGTTGAGAAGTCTCTTCTTTGGCGAAGCCATTATTGGGCGATCGCTTGACGTCTTCGGCGCCGCCCGTTGTCCGTTTGGGCGGGGTTTCTCCCGGTGAATTACAAAAGCGCCGTTCTTCGGGTCCTCCTTCGCCACCAATCCGGTTCCGGCCAGCGCGCGATCGAGCACTTCACGAACGGTGTAGTGATCGTGTACGGCGCTGGTTGTGACGCCCCGGATCAGGTCCGCGTCAGCGATCAGACCGCGGCCCGACTGCTCCGAGAACAAGCTGAACGTCCGAACTGCAAGGTCGGGTGGAAGATTAAACTCCCGCATGGCGGGTTCCTGCGCGTCAATGGCATGGGAAACGAGAAACAACCCGCACCGCGCGATGATTCGCCGGAGCGGCACGAGCCGCGTGCATGGTTGGGTGGTTCGAATCGGAATATTCGTTCGCTCCTTGAGTTCAGGCAGAAGTTCGGGCGTGGAGGATCCAAAGGTAGACCCCAAAGCGGCTTGATTTGATTACCTCGTCGCGAAAAAAATTCTAAGATAATCTTCCCTTGAACGGCGGATCGAAGACCCGAGCCCACCGGACTGGGTGCAGATCCGACCCTCGCGGTGGCGCGGTGCGTCAGGCCGCGCCGAAACGATCCGAATTGCGGCTAAAGCAAACGCATTACGCCAAACGCCCAGTTGAAACGTTCGCCGAGCATGTTTTCACACGCTCTGCTCCCCCTCCGGGCGGACGCGGGCCAGGGAAACCGGCTACTCGCTGCGGAGGTCGATCACGTCGCTCGTGAGTTCCGACTTCACATTGAAGCCGGTCTCGACCAGCCGCACCAATCCCTCGGATCATCGGCTCAGAATGTTCCCGAGATCAAGCGGTGACCCAGCGTCCGGTCGGCCACGTTGAGCGTATCCGGCTCTGCCGATGGAAAGAGCCCGATGCCTCCGCCAGTGGCTGCCCGGAATTCGACGCGCTTTCCGCGCCATACCGACGATTTTTTCGCCTGATGCTGCGAGTTGATCTCCATTTTCGCCTGCCATGAAGATCAATGCCTCAACCACTCGTCGTCAGTTCATCACGCGCGCTTCCACGGCGGTGGCCGCGTTCACGATTGTGCCGCGGCACGTCCTGGGCGGACCCCGCCATGTGCGCCCAGCGAGAAAGTGACCATCAAGCGTTCGCGCGGCCACCACCGCGAATGGCTTGATGCGTGCAAAGGTGGGCCCGCCCCGGTGAGCAATTTCGAATATGGCGCCCGGCTCACCGAGATCGGTCTCTTGGGACTGCTTGCCGTGCGCGCGGGGAAACCGATCGAGTGGGAGGCCGAAAAGATGCAGGTCAAGGGCATGCCCGCCCTTGAGCGCATTATCCGCGGGACCTACCGCAAAGGTTGGGAGGTGGTCTGACCAGCGTGGCGCGGCGGAAAGTGTCCTCCTGTCCCGCGCCGCTTGAAAGCTCGCTGATTGACTGTTGACGGCTGGATATATGTCTCTTCGCCTCGCGATCACCCTGAAACACCTCCGGATCCGATCCTTTTGAAATTCCGGTTTCCAATTCGCTGATGTTGCTCCGAACCCTTGCCGCCTGCCCCATTGTTCTGCTTGCTGCCATGCGCGGCGCCACGCAGCCGGACGCCCAGCGACCGGTGCCCACTCATGCCGACGTCCGCTATGGACCGCACGAGCGCAACGTGTTCGATCTGTGGCTGGCCAAGGCGGAAACGCCAACGCCGCTGATTGTTTACATCCACGGCGGCGGCTTCACGGTCGGAAATAAGGAGCAGGCGAACGTCGGCATGATCAAGCGCTGCCTTTCGTCCGGCGTGTCGTTCATGGCGATTAACTACCGGTTTCGCAGTCACGCGCCGGTCCAGGACATCTTGCGCGACGGGGCGAGGACCATTCAGTTTATCCGGGCACACGCGAAAGAGTACCGGATCGATGCATCGCGAATCGCGGCCTTTGGCGCTTCCGCGGGCGCGACCATGACACAGTGGTTGGCGTTCCACGATGATATAGCGGATCCGGCCAGCCCCGATTCCATCCTGCGCGAGTCGTCTCGCATCGCGGCCGCCGGTATCCTCAACGCTCAGGCCACCGTGCTCCAGCACCGGTGGCCCGAGCTGGTCGGTCCGCGCGATCCGACCTGGTGGAGCAAGGCCGATGACGATACCCTATATGGTATGCCGGCGAAGGGCGATCTAAGCTCGCCCCGCTTTCAGGCCATTCTGCGGGATGTTGATACGCTTCCGCTTATCTCGAAGGACGACCCGCCCGTATTTCTCCACAACTATAATCATCCGGATGTACCACCCATGAACCGCAACCACTACGTGCACCATCCGACTCACCTGCGCGTCATAAAGCGGGCGTGTGATGCCGCGGGCGTTCCCGCCACTCTGTCCTTTGCACTGGGGGAGCCGAAACTGACCGGAGACTACCATGTTGCTCTATTTGATTTTCTTTCGCAGCACCTGGGCGTCGGGACACGAGCGGGCCGTTGAAGCTCAGTCGTGACGGTGCAGTTGGATCGAGGTAGGAGCTTGCTTGCAAGCGATTGGCCCGGAAGGCGGAACGATCTCAACTCGCTCGGACACCAAATAGTCTTCAACTTGCCGATTGGGATTCGACTCCTTCTGCATCGTTGGCTGACCAACACGGCGGATCGCGACAACACTGTTTCTTACCGACGGTGCCAAAACTTGTTTTGTTGGAGCGCTCGCCAGGAAAGCCGCTACTTGCGATGGAGTTTGATCACGTCGCCCGAGCGTTCCGACTGCACATTGAAGGCGGTTTCGACCAGCCGCACAAATCCCTCCGGATCATCGGCCCAGAATATCCCCGAGATCAAGCGGCGACCCAGCGTCCGGTCGGCGAGGGTGAGTTGCACCCGGTTTTGGCGATTGAACAGGTCCAATGCCTCCGTCAGTGGCGTCTCCCTGAATTCGATGCGGTTTCCGCGCCAGGCCAGTGCGACCGCAAGTTCGGCCGTGGAGACCTTTTTGACTTCGAGGGATGCTCGCACCAGAGGCGCAATCGGCACGGTCACCTGCTTTCCAACCTCAACGAACACCGGCTCGATTTTGGCCGGTAATGCTGTCTCGGCCGAGGCTGACTCCCGCGCCTGCCCAACGGCGACCTGGCCCTCGGTCACCAGCACGTTGACCTGTTTGGACTCCTCACGAACAACAAAGGCGGTGCCCATCGCGCGCACTTCGATCCCCCGGGCGTTGACGACAAACGGCCGCGTGGGATCGCGGGTAACTGCAAACAGCGCTTCACCGTGGACGAGGCGGACGCCGCGTCTTTCGGCGCTGTAGTTGACGGCAATCTCGGCGCCGAAATTGAGTTCGACGGTCGAACCATCGGGCAGCACGCGTACATTGGGGCGCACGGCAATGGAGGGCTGGTCCTTCCCGGTCGGCGCCTCGGGTCTGGCCAGGGGACCAAGCGCAATTAGAAGTGCCGCGGTTGCGGCCAGTCCCGCGGTCGTCCAGAAATAGGCCCTCATCCTTCTGCGCCGGGCGCGGCGGTTCAGATCGGACGAAACGGCATCGGCGAGCCCGTGGCGACGCGGCTCGTTGAGTATGTTCCACAGCGCGTCCAGTTCGGCAAACGCGTTCGCGTGGGCGGCATCCGCAGCCAGCCAGGAGCGCAATCGGGTTTGGTCCGCCAAGCTCAGTTCGCCGTCATTTCGGCGGGCGATCCAGTCGGCGGCGGTGCGCTGAATCTCGGTTCGCGCCGGTGTCCCCGACCGTGCCATGGAACTGTGAATGTTCGAGCTCACCGGCGTTCTTCGCGTTCGCGCACGTACTCCGCGCACTTGATCATCCCCCGGCGCAGCTGCACCCGCACGGTGTTTTCGGCCATGCCGAGTGCGTGCGAAATCTCGGCGTTCGACGCGCCGCGGAGGACCGCCAGCCGGAAAACGTCGCGACAGCGGGACGGAAGGTGATCGAGGGCTTCGCTGACAAGTTCGAATCGTTGGGCGGCATTGGCGATGCCGGCGGCATCCGGCACATCATCCAAGACCCGCCAGTCGGGTAGTTCGTTTACCGGCGTGTCGGAATAAAACTTCCGGCGATGGAAAAACTTGATCGCCGTGTTCCGCGCGATGGAGAAGAAATAGGCTTTGGTGGCGACGATCGTACCGGTTGTCCGCGCCTTGAGCAGCTTCAAATAGGATTCCTGAACGACGTCGTCGACGTCGACGGACGGAAAGGTATTGCGCAGATACCCTCGGACGGCGGCCTCGTGGGGCTGCACGTCTTCGACAAACCAACGCGCCGCTTCGACTTCTGCGGAGAGGTCGTGGGCTTTGGGGGGAGGGCTCATGAGGGTAAGGGCGCGATTGAAAATGTGCGGTGGAGAGGGGAAATCCGGATGCTCGGGGAACTCGACGGCGCCGCTTTGGCCACGTTTCAGGCCGTAATGGCCCAATCCCGCAACAAGAAAGTGCCGATTGGGCCCTGGACACACTGCACTCCGGCAATGTGCCCAGTCGGTTGGGGCGGTTACGGCTTGGGAAACTGCAGGACCGGACTGAAGCGCGGGTAGGTCTCCCAGATTTCGCCGCCATCGAGCACGCGGGCATCTCCTGTCTTGCGCAGGTAATCCTCGAGTTGCGCCGCCAGCTTCGCGCGGATGGCCGCGTACTCCGATTGGCCCGCGAGGTTGTTCAGGCATCCCGGATCCCGGACAATGCGGAACAACTCCTCGGCGGGTCGCTTGCCGACGGCGAGTTGGAGGTAACGGCCGAACTTCGGGTCGTCGGCCTGGGCGATGAGAAAGCTCAGGGTCGGACCGGCGCCGAGGTCCTTGTAGCCGCTATGGGGGGCCGCGGGCGTGCCGTCTTTCCGCAAGACCACGGGGTCGCCGGCGGGCCAGCGCTCCGGGCGAAAGTTGCGGATGTAGAGATACTCGGGCGTGCGCAACGCCCGCTGGGGGTAGCCCCAGTTGTTGTAGCGCCCCGACGAATGGCGCTCGCGCCCCGCGTAAACGGCGTTGCGCTCCGGATCGACGCGGCCCTGCTGCTGCGACCCAAGGATGCTCATGAGGCTGCGTCCGGAAAGCGGATACTCCTTGCTCGGGTGCTGGACACCCGCCGCCTCGAGCATCGTGGCGGTGAGATCGACGAAGCCGACGAGATCGTCCACCACGCGGCCACCCGGGACCCTCGCGCTCCAGCGGATCGCCAGCGGCTCGTGGAAACCGAACTCATAGAGGTTGGCCTTGGCGTGGGGAAACGACATGCCGTTGTCGCTGGTGACGATGACGATGGTGTTGTCCAGTTCGCCCGCGGCCTCGAGTTGCTGCAGCATGCGACCGAGGTGGGTGTCGAACCACTCGATTTCGAGGCAGTAGTCGAGGATGTCGCTGCGTATTTCCGGCGTGTCGGGCAGAAACGATGGCGGCGTCGCGTCCGCAAGTTTTTTGCCCGCCTTCAGGCCCGAGCCCTTGGCAAAGGGTCGGTGGGGTTCGGTGGCTCCGAACCAGAAATAAAACGGCCTGTCCTTGGGCCGGGCCGCGAGGAAGTCGGCGAAGTTACCCGCGTAGTCGTTCTTGCTGATGCCCGACGTGGGCGGTTCGAGAGTGCGCCGATCGAATGACGGACCGGCGGGGTTGCGGTTGCGTCCGTCGCCTTTGAAGTCGCCTGGCCCCCAGCCCTTGCCGGTCAGACCGACGAAGTATCCCGCTTGCTCGAGCAGGTCGGGGAACACGACGTACTTCGCCGGAAACGAACTGTCGTGGGTGCCGGCCTGTTCGATCTGCCACGGATGCCGGCCGGTGAGCAAGGCCGCACGCGATGGACTGCAGCCCGGCGATCCTGCAAAGGCGTGCCGGAAGAACACGCCCTCGCGCGCCACGCGGTCGAACGCCGGTGTATTTACCGCCTTGTAGCCCGCAAAGGACGTGTGCGCGTGCGACTGATCATCCGAGATGGCGATCAGGATATTCGGCCGGGAAGGTTTGGTCGTGTCCGCGGCCCGCAGGCCGGCCAGCAGGACCAACATCAGGGCAAAGCAGGGCACGGTCGTGTGTTGCATGGTTTGGTGGTTTAGGAGACGACTCGCTTTGGCCGCGTTCCGCCGTGAGTCAACGGTTTCGTGGTGCCCGATGCGATTGGGATCAATGGCACGGGCGTCGCGGACACGGTCGGGGAGCCGGCGGAATCGAAGCGACCGGGCGGCAAGGCCCTCCGCTCGATCGAGTGCGATCGGCCTCCACTGGGCAAGCGCTGACCGTTCCCGTTTCAAACCCCCGCGGAGGCAAGGAACCCGCCGTCCACCGGCAGCGTCACCCCGGTGACGAAGCCGGCGCGTTCGTCGTCGAGCAGCCAGCAGACTGCGCCGAGCAGTTCCTGCGCGGCACCGAAGCGTTTCAGGGGCGTGTGGGCCATCACGGTTTGACCGCGCGCACTGAGGCCACCGTCGGGCGTCAGCAGAATCTTCCGGCTCCGATCGTTCACGAAAAAGCCAGGCGCGACGCCGTTCACGCGGATATTCGCCGGCGCGAGATAGACGGCGAGCCATTGGGTGAAGCTCACCACCCCGGCCTTGGCCATGGCGTAGGCCGGCACACGGGTGAGCGGCCGGTAGCTGTTCATCGAGGCAAAATTGAGGATCGAACCGCGCCCGAGCGCCGCCATCTCGCGGCCAAAGATCTGGCACGGAATCACGGTGCCGAGGGTGTTGACGCGGACAACATCGTCGAAACGGGCGAGGTTGAGGTCAAAAAAACCGCGCGTGCCCACGGGTCTATCCGGCGCCAGTTCGCCGGGTGAGAACTCGGTCACAGTGGTCACGGCGTCGGCCTGGTTGCCGCCGGCCCCGTTGATGAGGAATGCGCACGGGCCGAGTTCGCGGGTGACGGCGGTGCGGGCACTTTCGACCGCCGCGGGATCGATGACATCGCACGCGATCGGGAGGGCGGTGCCGCCGGCGGCACGGATTTCGGCGGCGACCGGTTCCAGTTTGGCCAGCGTGCGGCCAAGCAGGGCGACGCGCGCGCCCTGGCGCGCGAGCTCCCTGGCGACCACGGAGCAAAGCGTGCCGCCGGCACCGGTGACGACCACCGTTCTACCTTCGAAACAGGATGAATTCATGGGGGGGAGTTTTAAACTATGCAGTCAGATGGTGGGCCGTGCGCTCCGCGCGCGGCCGGGTCGAAGGACGGGGCCGAGGCCCCGCACCGAGTGCACGGCCCCCCCATTTGTTTTAGCA
>JBIJCX010000263.1:0-12142 GCA_044344465.1 Opitutaceae bacterium | reverse complement strand
ACCGCCCTGCAATCGTGCTGGTCACTCTAAACGTTAGCGAACGCTCTCTCTGAAGAACCGGATGCGTTAATTGCGCTAGTCCGGGTCTGTGGGGGGCTCGGCGGGCAACCGCTGGGCCTACCCGGAACGGCGTTCGATTTTCGCGCCATCGCCCGAGTAAATTCCAAACGCCCGATCCCGTTTTGTCGCCCCTGCCAAGGACCGCCGCCGCTTTTCAGCGCGAGCCTTCGATCACTTCGCAGCGTACGATGCGCAATTCACGCTCTGCATGGTCGGCCCAGTAGGTGACGATAAGATTTTCGAAGACCTTGACCTGGAAAATGCGTCCGCTGGAGGTCCTCTCCTCGAAATCACCCTGGGTGCGCGGATGCCGGGCGAGAAATTCGAAAATATCCTCCGCCCGGGTCCGGACGCGGTCGGTACTTCCAAACAGCACCCGCGACGCTTCGCCGGATATCGCGAATTCGTATGGCTTGATCACACGCCGGACTTTCGGAGTTGGGCGTTGATTTTCTTGAATTCGGTAAGGGAGATCTTGTCACCGGCTTCCATCGCCTCGCAGGTTGCATCCAAGCTGGCGAGGTAAGCGGGGTCTCGGCGTCGTGCCAGATGCGTCAGATAGGCAGCCAGGTGCAACGTGTCTGCCGGACCGAGCTTCTTGGCGTGCCGTTTGAGTTCTGCGACTGACATGACGCCACTCTAGCGGCAGGGAACGTAGAAACAACTCGCATTTCAGGTCTGCGCGAAAACGCCGCGCTGGCGGGCCCTGAGTTTCCGAGTGCCGGCCGGGCATCTCGAGTTTTGATCTCTGAACAGACAACCTCCACCGAATAGTTCTCGCGGCGAATTGTCTGGCCCCGGCGGGATCCGGGTCGTAACGAACGGCTGCCTGCGCAGAGTTTACCGCTCAAACATGTCCGAGTCCGACCCATCCCGCTCGTCCGCCCTGAGCCAGTCGCAGTGGTTTGCCGGGCACGTGCAGCCCCACGAGCCCATGCTGCGGGCGTGGCTGGCCAGCACCTTTGGACCGCGCCTGGCCGTCGACGATGTCATGCAGGAGGCGTTTCTCCGCGTGCTGCGGGCGCAGGCCACGGGTGAACTGCAGGCGCCGAAGGCGTTCCTCTTCGCCACCGCCCGCAACCTCGCGATCGACCAGCTCCGCCGGCACCACATTTCGCGCACCGGGCCCTTAGTGGAAGCGGACCTCTCAAACGTCTTGGATGAACATGACAGCATCCCCGAGACCGTCGCCCGCAACCAGGAACTCGCCCTCTTGACCGAAGCCATCCAGTCCCTGCCCGAACGCTGCCGCCAGGTCATGACGCTGCGCATCGTCTACAGCCTGACGCAGCGCGTCATCGGCGAGAAACTCGGCATTTCCGATCGCACCGTCGCCGCGCAGCTCGCGATCGGCACGAACAAGTGCACCGAGTACGTTCTGCGCCGCCTCGCCGACCGGAGGCCCGCGCGATGAAACGCCCGGAGCCAGATTCGCCCGACGCCCGTCGCCGGGCGCAAGCCGCCGCCGACTGGCTGGTGCGCCGCGATCGCGGCCTCAGTGCCGCCGAGCAGGACGAGTTCCTGCAATGGCTCGCCGCCGATTCGCGCCACGGCGAGTGGTTCGCGCTGCATCGCGGCACCGTCGCCGATTTCACCGCGCTCGCGCAGTGGCGCCCCGAGCACAGCGAAGAGCCAAATCCCGATCTGCTCGCACCGCCGCGGCGTCGGATTCACTGGCTGGTTCCCACCATGCTCGCAGCGGCGGCCGCCGTGGCCGTGGCTCTCGCGTGGTGGCGCATCGTGCCGGCGGCGCCGGCGCCCGTTGCGAGCGCCGATCCGGAGCGCCGGATCCTCGAGGATGGAACCGCGGTGGAACTGAATCGCGGGGCGTTCGTGACCACGACGTTCACCGCCACGGCGCGTCGCGCGACCCTGGTCCGGGGTGAGGCGTATTTCACGATCGCGAAGGATCCGGGACGCCCGTTCGTCGTGCATGCCGGCGGCGTCGACGTGCGCGCGGTCGGCACCGCCTTCAGCGTGCGGATCGATTCGACCGCCGTCGAAGTGCTCGTCACCGAGGGCCGGGTTGCCGTCACCACCCCTGATATTGCCGGGTCGGCGGCGGCCTCGGGCCCGGGAAATCAGTCCGCCGCCGTCCGTCCTCCGCCCTCCGAACTCGCCGCCGGGCAGCGGGCCACCGTCTCGCTCATCTCCGCGGAGCCGCCGAGCGTCAGCACCGTCACGCCCGCGCAAATCGCCCGGCAGCTTACGTGGCAGCCGCAGTTGCTCGATTTTTCATCGGCGCCGCTGGCCGTCGCGATGGCTGAGTTCAACCGCCGGAATCGCGTCCAATTCGTGCTCGCCGACGCCGACCTCGGCGCCCTCCCCATCGTCGCCTCGATTCGTTCCGACAACGTCGAGGGTTTCGCGAAATTCCTCGCCGCCGCGCCCGGCGTCCGCATCGAGCGCCGCGGCGCGACGGAAATCGTGGTGCACCGAAAACGGTGACACCGGCCCGGCCTCGGCCGCGCCCGGCACCTCCGTCGCGCCGTGAAAATAGCCCACCGCGAAAATTCTTTTAGTGAAATCGCCGGGTTGAAACGTCTGGGTGTGCTTGTATCCCTACTCAGCATGCCCTGCGGCTGTCTCCTCCGGCTCTGCGCCTGGCTCGCCGGCCTCGCCCTGGCCGGCAGCGCGCTGGCCGGCGAGGCGCCGCGCCGCTTCGAGGTTCCGGCCGGTGATGCCGCTGAAACGCTCAAGCTTGCCGCGCAGCAAGGCGGCCTGGAAATCGTGTATTTTGCCGAGACCGTGCGCGGCGTTCGCACCCCGGAGCTGCGCGGAAATTTCGCGCCCCGCGAGGCCCTTGAGCGCCTCGTGGCCGGCACCGGCCTCGCGCTCGTGGCCGATGGCCCCGCGGGCACGCTCACCGTGTACCGCCGCGAACCAGCCATCACCGCGTCCACGCCACCAACTTCGTCACCTCCCTCACCTTCCAACTCTCCACCACTCGTGAAATCCCGAAACCCTCTCCTCCTCCTCGGCGCTTGGCTGGCCCTCGCCCTCGCCCCGGGATCCAGCGTGAATGCCGCCGACAGCGCCGCACCCACCGGCTCGATCACGGGGCGAGTAAAAAACGTGATCACCGGACGGTATCTGAACAACGCCCGCGTGATCGTAAAGCAGACGGAACTCCTCGCGCTGACCGACGAGTCGGGCAGCTATCAGTTGCCCCGGGTACCGAGCGGATCGGTCGTGCTCGAGGTGTTCTTCACCGGCCTCGATCTGCAGCAGGTGCCGGTCAACGTCGCCGCCGGTCAAACGATCCAGCAGGATGTCGCCCTGACCAATGCCGCGCTCTTTGGCCGGCAGGATGCGACCGTCCACCTGGATCCCTTCGTCGTCGCGGCGACCAAGGAAACCGACGGGGCGGCAATTGCGATCAACGAGCAGAGGTTTGCCCCGAACATCAAGACGGTCGTTCCGATCGACAGCAACGGCGACGCCTCCAATAGCATGGGTGACTTCCTGAAATTCATCCCCGGCGTGCAGATGCAGGGAGGTACTTCGACGTCAGAGCCAGATACGGTCTTTGTCCGCGGTTTTCCTCCCAACCTGACCGTGGTGACTGCCGACGGGGCTTCAGTCGCGTCGACCGATTCCAATGGTGACCAGCGGCAGGTCATGCTGAGCGGTGTCTCGATCAACAACTATTCGCGCGTCGAAGTCATCAAGGTCCCCACGCCCGCCACCGCCGCCGACACCATGGCCGGTTCCGTGAACATGATCACGAAAAAGGCGTTCGAGCGACCCGCCGCCGAGTTCAGGTATCAAGTGAGCATGGTGGGAAATTCCAAGGCCCTCACGTTCAAGCGGACCCCCTTTCCCAATGAATCCTACCTTCGACCGATTACGCCGTCCTTCAATCTCGACTACGTCCTGCCCATCAACAATCGACTCGGGTTGGTGCTGTCCGCGGCGCACTCCGATTACTTTATCAACGGCGACTGGGTGACGAAAAACTGGGCCACCAGCGGCGCCGGCACGGGAGCGACGATCAGCCAGCCCTATCTCCTGAGTCACGAACTGCGGGAGAACAAGCGGCACCTGAAAAAGGACTCGTTAAGTACCAAGGTGGACTGGAAGATCACGCCCCATTCCGTTTTGTCGCTGGGCGTCGCGGCAACGTACACGGATCAAATTCAACGCGCCACGGCTCTCACCTTCTCGACCGGAGTCAACCGGACGCCTACGCTCCCGGGTGGAGTGCCATTTAGCTACAGCCCCGACTTTGTGGTCGGCGCCACGGCGCAGGGCGCGGTCACGTATGGCGGCGGCGGTGGTGCGTTCGACACGCGAACCGCGACCGTGGGTGGAAATCTGCGCTACACCTTTGACAACGGGGATTGGAAAATCGACGCGATGACGAGTCAGTCTGCCGCGCGAATCTGGGTCCGGACGCTTGGCCACAACCTGCTGGGCCTTCTGACGGCCACCACAAAAGTCCCGGTGCGGGTCGAGTTTGCCGGCATCGGGGACAATGGTCCCGCCCGCACCCGGGTGTTCAACAATGCCAACCAGGAGATCAATCCCTATGATCCCAACAATTTCAATCTGACGGGCGTCTCGAGTCGCGAGCTGGACAATCGTGACGAGAGGAAAAATGCCAATCTGGACGTCAAGCGGCGGATCGGGGCGCTTCCTTTTCCAGCTTCAATTCAGGTGGGAGCTGCGCACAGCATCCAGTCGCGCGACAAGGCAACCACCAACCCGGTCTTCACCTATCAGGGACCGACTGGGGATCAGTCGTTGGCGCCTTTCCTGGCCGAAGTGTACCGCGACCGAAGGCTCGCGCATAACAACGTTGACCGCGCCTTCCCGATGCTCTCGTCGGAACGGACCTTCCAAGCCTGGGAGAAGACACCGACGCTTTTCGTCATGACCCCGGCGCAGAAGGTCGCCGCGGAAATTGCGCGCATTGGCGTCCACGAAACGATCGAGGAGAATGTCTCGGCGCTCTATTTTCAGACCGAGGTGCGGCTGCTCAATAACCGGCTGAACGCACTCACGGGCGTCCGGTTTGAAAAGACCACGGACGAGGGTCGCGGTCGGCTGCAGGATGTCTCCGCCGTCTGGTTACGAAATGCGGATGGCAGTTTTGCCAACAATGCCGCCGGAGCGCGCATTCGTCGGCCGGAGGCGGGCGCCGTCGGTTCGATGGAGGAGGTTGGATTGGTGCACAAGGAGCTTGGTTACCGGGGCAAGAGATCCTACGAAGGCTACTACCCCAGTCTTCATCTCACCTATAATCTGCGGGAAAACTTCCTCGCCCGGGCCGCCTATGCGAGGACCTACGGCCGGCCGAACTTCCGGGACATCATCCCCAATGCGGTCGTGAATGAATTCGATGTCGACCCCATCGATGATCCGAATGCGGTGCGGGGCACCATCACGGTCCGCAACACTGGCCTCCTGCCCTGGACCGCCGATAATTACGATTTATCGCTCGAGTACTATACAACACAGGGCGGCCTGTTTGGCGCCAGCTGGTTTCACAAGGAGATCACGAATTTCTTCGGGACGCTGGCGAAGGTGGCCACCGCGGCTGATTTGACGAAGCTGGGGCTCGGCTCCGAGTATGTGGGCTGGCAGGTGAACAGCACGATCAACGCCGGCGATGCGACGGTCACCGGCGTGGAGTTGAGTGCGAATCACTCGCTGCGACCGCTGGGGCGATGGGGGCAATATTTCAACGTGTTTGCCAACTATACCAAGCTGGAGATGAAGGGTCCCCAAAGCTCGAACTTCACCGGCTTTCTCCCCTTGAGCATCAATGGCGGAATTACCTTTAACAAGAAGCCGGTCATCTTCACGGCCAAGTGGAACCACCGCGCAGATCAAAGGACGGGACCGTATGCCGCTTTCGGCCCGGAAGCGTACTATTACTATCCGGCGCGCACGCATGTCGACCTGGATGCCAGTTACCGCCTCAGGCCGAACTTCAGCCTGTTTGCGAGCGCGAGAAACATCTTCAATGAAGCGTCGGGCTACAATCGACAGGCGGAGAATGTGCCGGATTATGCCAGAAGGTACCAGTTCGTTGAGTACGGAGTGTCGCTGGCGTTGGGCATCAAAGGCTCGTTTTGACCGGGAAGGCCACCTTCGGCCCTGGGCGCCCATCGACTTGATTGCACCGACCTCCCTGCATGAACACCGTTTCACTTGACCGCCGCGAATTTCTCAAAGCCGCAGCGCTCGGCGCCGCCGGGCTGGCGGGGTGCGCAACCGGCCGAAATGCCTTTGCGGCCGGAAGCCCGCCCCTGGTCGCGGCGATCGAGAAAGTCACCCTGCGCCGGGGCCGCGACGGCTCCGGGCCGACGTGGTTCCATCCGCGCGCCTGCGTGATTCCGGGCTCCGCCGGCGCAGGCGTGTTCATGACCCTGCAGACGATCCTGGGCTCCGACATCTTCGGTCCCGTGCATTGGATGGAGTCGCGCGATCAGGGACGAACCTGGACCGAACCGCAACCCGTGCCCGCGCTGGGCCGCATCAAGCAGCCCGATGGCAACGAGGAGGGCGTGTGCGACGTCGTGCCCGAATATCATCCGGCGACCGGCACCGTGCTCGCGCTGGGGCATAATGTCTTTTATCGCGACTCCAAGTTCATCCGCCTGCAGCCACCGCGCTGGCCCGTGTATTCCGTTTGGCGTGACGGGCGGTGGGGACCGCGCCGCAAGCTGGAGTGGCGCGACCCGCGCGGCGCCTATATCTATTCGAACAACTGCGGCCAGCGCATCACCTTGCCGAACGGCGACATCCTCCTCGCCTTCTCGTACCGCGATCGCGCCCCGGGCGGCACGGGCGCGATGAAGGGCAAGGCCCGCTCCGTGGTGGGCGTGATCTGCGGCTACGACGGCGAAACGCTCCGCGTGAAACAGGTTGGGCAGGAAATTCCGCCGGATGATGACCGCAGCATCGTCGAGCCTTCGCTCGCCCACTTCAACGGACGTTTCTTCATCACGCTGCGCACCGACCACGAGGACAATTGCGGCTATGTGACCGCCAGCGACGACGGACTCTCCTGGGGACCCAAACAGAAATGGGCCTGGGACGACGGCGAGCCGCTGACGACCTCGCAGACGCAGCAACACTGGCTGACCCATTCCGACGCGCTCTTTCTCGTCTACACGCGGAAGGACGCCGCAAATGTGAACGTGGTTCGCTGGCGTTCACCGCTCTACATGGCGCAGGTGAATCCGAAAACGCTCCGTCTGCAACGGGAGACGGAACGCGTCGTGCTGCCGCTCGTCGGAGACGGCGTCAACGATCCCGATCGCGTGGCCATCATGGGGAATTTCCATCCGGTGAACATCAGCCCGAACGAGTCCTGGGTGACCGTGGGCGAATGGCAGCCGAAGAATCGTCTCAAGGGCGACCTCCTCCTCGGCCGCATCCGGTGGAATCGGCCCAATCGTCTGGCCCCTGCTTCCTGATGCCGACGACGTCGAGGCGGCCGGGACCGGACCGATGGCGGTCGAGCATTGTCCGCCCGGCCTGATGGAGCCCCACGGCATCGAACGACCATTATCATGACCATGAAGATCGCATCGTTCTCCGGGAGAGCGCTGGCATTCTGCCTGGGCGCCGTCCTTCACGGTGCACCGGCGGCACCCCCACAGGTGCCCGACACGCCGCCGCTCCCCGCGAAGACCTTCAAGACCAAACTCGCCCCCGGCTATACGATCCCCATCGTCGATATCAGCGCGGAGACGAATCGGCAGGTGATCGTGGATCGCGAGCCGGGCCAGTACCTCGGTCACCCGACGACGGTGTTGCTGGACGACAGCCGGACCATGCTCATCGTGTATCCGAAAGGTCACGCTCGAGGACCCATTGTCTACAAGCGAAGCGCTGACGGAGGAAAAACGTGGAGCGAACGCCTGCCCACCCCGAAGTCGTGGGCTAGTTCGACCGAGGTTCCCACGCTTTATCGGGTCAAGGACGCGGCCGGGAAAAAGCGCATCATCATGTTCACGGGGCACTATCCGGTCCGTATGGCGGTGACCGAGGATGACGGGGCGAACTGGAGCGAGCTCAATCCGATCGGTAACTACGGCGGCATCGTCATGATGTCGTCGGTGGTCGAACTCAAATCCGGCCCGGGACAATACCTGGCGTTCTTTCACGACACCGGGAGCTTCATCCGCGGGGGTTTTCGCATCGAGTACAGCACGCCCGTTGCGAAAGGCTGGCAGTTTTTTGTCTATTCCACACTCTCGAACGACGGCGGGCTTACCTGGAGCATTCCCGTGCCCATCGCCTCCCGGCCCGACGCAGACCTCTGTGAAGGCGGTGCGGTGCGATCACCGGATGGCAAACAGATCGCCGTGCTCCTGCGGGAGAATTCCCGCCAATACAACTCGTTTGTCATTTTCTCCGACGACGAAGGACTGAGCTGGAGCGAACCGCGCGAACTCCCCGCCGCCCTGACCGGGGATCGGCATACCGCGAAGTATGCGCCGGACGGGAGGTTGTTCATCAGCTTTCGGGACACCACGCTCGTGAGTCCCACCTGGGGTGACTGGGTCGGCTGGGTCGGCACCTATGATGATATTGTCAAAGGCAGCGAAGGCCAATACCGCGTTCGAATCATGGACAACACCGCGGGTTCCGATTGTGCCTATCCGGCCATCGAGGTGTTGCCTGACGGAACCATTGTCACGACCACCTACGGTTTTTGGACGCGCCGCCAGGCGCCCTATATCGTCAGCGTCCGTTTCACGTTGCCGGAGCTGGATCAGATGGCGACGTCACATCGGACGGTGGCGCCGAAATAGTCTTCTCATGGACCTGGCGTCTTCCAGCCACGGCGCGCGATCCCGATCACACCTTCCATGCCGAGCCCCATGAATGCACTTTATCCCTTGTCGATTGCGGCAGCCCTGGCGCTTGGCTTCACCTCCGTCAGCGTCGCCCGGCAGACCAGTGCGCACAAGATGGACCACAGCCTGCCGCCGCCCAAAGGGCTCAAGACGAAGCTCCCGCTCACCTACGATATCAAGACGCTGGACATCAGCGGAGACCGCGGGCGCCAGGTCCTCGTGGATCGGGAGACCGGGCAGGATCTGGGCCCACCCACGACCCTCCTGTTGGAGGACGGAATGACCATCCTCGCGGTCTATCCGAAGGGTCGAACCGGGGGGCCGATTGTGTACAAGCGAAGCACCAATGCCGGACGGACTTGGAGTGAGCGGCTGCCCACGCCGAAGTCATGGGAGACCTCGACCGACGTGCCCACGCTTCACCGGATGGTCAGTGCGGACGGGACGAAGCGTGTCGTCCTGTTTACCGGGCACTACCCGATTCGAATGGCCGTGTCGGAAGATGCTGGAACGACGTGGAGCGAGCTGAAGCCCATCGGCAACTTTGGCGGACGGATCGCGATGGCCTCGGTGGCGTCGCTCGGAACCGGGGCGGGGCATTACTTGGGTTTCTTCCACGATTCCGGTGACTATATTCGTGGCGGTCCCGATCCCCTGCGCGGATCACCTGCACCCAAAAGCTGGCGCCACTTCGTCTATTCGACGCTTTCCCACGACGGCGGACTCACGTGGAGCATACCGGTGCCCATTGCCATGCGACCGGATGCCGCGCTTTGCGAACCGGGGGTATTGCGTTCGCCCGACGGGAAGCAGATTGCCGTGCTGATGCGCGAGAACTCCCGCCAGTACAACTCCTTCGTCATTTTCTCGGACGACGAGGGCCTCACCTGGACCCAGCCGCGCGAACTGCCCGCCGCCCTTACTGGCGATCGGCACGTTGCGAAATATGCGCCCGACAGTCGCCTTTTTATCAGTTTCCGTGACATGACTCATGTGAGTCCCACCTGGGGGGATTGGATTGGGTGGGTCGGCACCTACGAGGACATCGTCAAGGGCAGGGAGGGCCAGTATCGTGTCCGCCTCATGGACAACACTCTCGACGCCGACAGTGGCTATTCCGGCGTCGAAACGCTGCCCGATGGCACCTTCGTCGCCACGAGTTACGGCCACTGGACCGAAGGCAAGCCCGCGTACATCGTGAGCGTTCATCTCAAATTGGATGAATTGGAGCCTTGGGTATCGCCAAAAACAGGCGCAAGACCATGAACCTCTGACCGGGCTTGCGCTGCCATACGCTTATCCATGCCGTCGAATCGCTTTCCAACCATGAATAGAGTGAAACCAGGGGGTGTCGGGCTGGCGCTGGCGCCACGCCGGGTTAGCCGCATTGCAGCATTTGCATTTATTACGGCGCTATTCGGTACGGGCTCGCGGGCGGCCGAACTGGAGGCGGCGACCGCGCAACATCTCGGGTTTCCAGACGCCCGGCTGGTGGTGAATGGACTGGCGTGGTTTTCGGAAGAAACGCCGGCATTGGTCCGGCTGCCGAATCGGCTGAAGCAGACCTTTCCCCCCAAAGTCTGGGGGCTCTCGAAAGCGCCGACCGGCGGCCGAATCCGGTTTGCCACGGACTCTTTGGCGATCGCGATCGTCGCGCAGGGGGCCAAGGCGGCACCGTCGGCGGCCACCACGGCGATTGCCAGCGGCGGCGTGGATTTCTATGTCGATGGAGTCTATGCCGGGAGTGCCACGCCAAACCTCCAAGGCGAGATCCGACATGAATTGATCGTGGGCATGACCCGGAAATTCCGCGACATCACCGTCTACCTGCCCATTGGGCGAACGATCGCGGTGAAGGAATTTCTGCTTGAACCCGGCGCGACCGTGCGGTCTCCCGGTGCCTTCGCGTTGCCGAAGCCATTGGTCTATTATGGATCGAGCATCACCCAAGGCTTCGCGGCCTCGAATCCCGGAGTGACTTATCAGGCGCTCCTCGGCCGCTGGCTCAATCTCGACTTCGTAAACCTGGGCTTCAGTGGCAACGGCCTGGGTGAGGCTGCACTCGCGCACGCGGTCGCCGAAATCGATGCGGCCTGTTTCATCGTGGACTACTGGGCGAATCCCTCGACCGAGATCTATCGTGAGACGCTGCCGGCGTTTGTGGACATCTTGCGCCAGAAACACCCGCTTGTTCCGATCATCGTGACCGGCCCCTACTACAACCCATCCGAGGAACGGCCCGGCGAGGCCGGACGCCGCCAGCTTGAGAAGCGAAAGGTGGCCCGCGAATTTGTGGAAACCCGCCGACGCGCGGGCGACTTGCAGCTCTTCCACGTCGATGGCTTGGAAATGCTCTCCAAGGATCAGGCCCACGGACTGGTTGATGGCCGCCATGCCAATTCGATGGGATTCTATTTTTGCGCCAGGGGCCTGGAGCCACATCTACGGCAAGTGCTTGGCCTGCCCCGCGCGCCCCAAGGGCGCTAGGGCCGTCGAGCGACGAGCTCGAGGATCCCACGGGGCCATACCGCGCCCGACAACGGATGGGGCTTGTTTCTGCCTCGGCTCGAAATTTTTCTACCAGCAAAATCTTTCTACCCAAACTTCCGGCAGGTTAGGGGTAGGTATATTTTGTTGGTAGGAAAATTTTCAAAACCGGGAGCAAGGCGGGCGCGCGCAAGCGCGCTGTCCTACGGGAACATGGTATCGAGTGTCGGTTGTAGGTCAGCTCGCTCGCGAGCGCCGAACGTACCATCGCACCCGTTCAGATTCCGCGCGCGCGCTTCGCGTTTGGGATTCGGACCATCACGGTAACGGTGTGGTCCGATGTCGGATCCGCACTTGGCTTTCTCGTTCGATATGTGCCCGCCTTGCGGCGCCCGTCTCACCCGATTTCCCCAACGAGCGAATATGTCCCCGACGATCTCCGCCCCCCCGATCCCAAAACTGCGCCTGGTCTCACTCGATGTCTACCGGGGCCTCATCATGGTGCTGCTCGCGTTCCGCGGCTTCGGCCTGGCGGGAATGGCGACAAAACACTTCAAGCAGGAACCGGACTCGGGATTCTGGCAGGGCGTGCATTACATGTTTGAGCACGTCCAATGGGTGGGAGGTGGGTTGTGGGACATGATCCAGCCTTCCTTCATGTTCATGGTCGGCGTCTCGATGGCGTACTCCTACTTGAACCGCCAACGCGAAGGCCATTCGTGGCCGCGCATGTTTGGCTGTGTGTGCTGATCCTCGCTGGTTTGTATGGCGTGATC
>JBIJCX010000262.1:0-12154 GCA_044344465.1 Opitutaceae bacterium | reverse complement strand
CTCGATCCTGCTCTCGGCCAAGAGCCACGGTTTCACGACGTGCGAGATGATGTACAAGTGGATCAAGGACGGCACGGAGCCGGCGCGCGACACGCGCACCGTCGGCGTGCTGATCACCCGGGAGAATTTCCGCCAGGTGCTCAAGGAGCAGGGCATCCGGGATTAACTGCCGGGGCGGCGACCAGCGCCGCCCCTCCGCCAGTCGCGTGAACGCAAGCTCCCCATCTTCCGCCCTCGGCTTCGAACGTGTTTCGATGGAGTTTCCGGGGGTCATGGCGCTCCAGGAGGTGTCGTTCGACGTGCACCCGGGTTCGATCCACGCCCTCATGGGCGAAAACGGCGCGGGCAAATCCACCCTGCTCAAGATTCTCAGCGGCGCCTACACCCCGTCGGGCGGCACCCTGGCGATCGACGGGCGCTCGCGGGTGTTTCAACACACGGCTGACGCGCTCGCCGCCGGGGTGGCGGTGATTTACCAGGAACTGCATCTGGTGCCGGAGATGAGTGTGGCGGAGAACCTTTTCCTCGGCCACCTGCCCCACCGCCTCGGCCTCGTCAACCGCCGCGAGCTGGCCGCCGCCGCGCGCCGCCAGCTTGAACGGGTCGGTGAGGCGATCGATCCGGACACGACGCTCGGCCGGCTGCCACTCGCGCAGCGGCAGATGGTTGAGATCGCCAAAGCGTTGACTCGCGGGGCGCGCATCATCGCGTTCGATGAGCCCACCAGCAGTCTTTCCGATCGCGAGGTGCGCCGCCTGTTCACCATCATCCGCGAACTCAAGGCGCGCGGGTGCGCCATCCTCTACGTGTCGCACCGCATGGAGGAGATTTTCGCCCTGTGCGATCGCATCACGGTGTTGCGCGACGGCCGGCACGTCGAGACCGCCGACCTCGCGACCCTGACGCGCGACGCCGTGGTGCAGCGCATGGTCGGCCGCAAGCTGGCCGACATCTATGATTATGCCGCGCGCGCACACGGTGGCAGCGGGCTGGCCGTCGAGGGACTGCTGGGGCCGGGGCTCGCCGAACCGTGCTCTTTCCAGGTGGCGGCGGGTGAAATCTTTGGCTTCTTCGGACTCGTCGGCGCGGGTCGCACCGAACTGCTGCGCTTGATTTTTGGCGCCGGGGCAAAAACCGCCGGTCGCGTCTCGGTCCTCGGCACGCCCCTCGAAATCCGGTCACCGCGGGACGCGATCGAGGCCGGGATCGTGCTCTGCCCGGAAGATCGCAAGAAGGAGGGCATCGTGGCGATCCGCTCGGTCCTGGAAAACATCAACCTCAGTGCGCGCCGGCGAAAAGCCCGCGCCGGCATCCTGATCAACGAAGGGTGGGAACGGACCAACGCGCAGCAGCGCATCGATCAGCTTCGCGTGCGGACGCCGTCACCCCGCCAGTTGTTGCGCAATCTCTCCGGTGGTAACCAGCAAAAGGTGGTCCTTGGCCGGTGGCTGTCCGAAACCGTGAAGGTCATCCTGCTGGATGAACCTACCCGCGGCATCGACGTCGGCGCCAAAAGCGAGATCTACGCCATCATGCAAGACCTCGCGCGCCAGGGGGTCTGCGTGATCGTCGTGTCGAGCGAACTGCCCGAAGTGCTGGGCATCGCCGACCGGATCGCCGTGATGCGCCAGGGCCGGATCGCCGCCGTCCTCGATCGCGCCGACGCCACCGAGGAGAAACTTCTCCGGCTCGCGCTGCCGCTCGAAACCGCCCGCGCCTCGTAACGCATGCTTCCAACCACTCGATTCCAATTTGTCATTCTGAGCGCAGCGAAGAATCCATCACGACATTCGCAGCACATCGTGGCATCGGGTATCCAACTTGATTCTTCGCTGCGCTCAGAATGACATCCTAACCAGATTTTCGGTCCCATGTCTGTCGCCCCCGCCGCCCCTCCGTCCACCCCCACCGCGCGCAAACCGATCGCCGACTTTCTGGACCAGGCCGGCATGCTCGTGGTGCTGGCAATTCTGTTCATCGGCTGTGCGCTCGGCGTGGAGAATTTCTTCTCCTGGGTGAACATGCAGGGTCTCGCCCTCGCGGTCTCGATGACGGGCATGGTCGCGTGCACGATGCTGTTCTGCCTGGCCGCGGGTGACTTTGACCTGTCGATCGGCTCGGTCGTGGCGTGCGCGGGCGTGATCGCGGCGGTCGTGATGAACAAGACCGGCAGCATCACCCTTGGTGTCGCGGCCGGGCTCGGCTGCGGCGCCCTCGTCGGGGCGACGAACGGATACGTGGTGGCGAAGCTCCGGATCAACGCGCTCATCGCCACGCTGGCCACGATGCAAATCGTGCGCGGCTTTGGCTTCATCGTATCGGACGGCAAAGCCGTCGGCATCGGCCGCGAGGAATTTTTCGCGCTGGGCAACTCCTCGCTACTCGGCGTGCCGACTCCCGTCTGGGTCACGGCGGCGTGTTTTACCCTGTTCGGTTTCGTCCTCAACCGGACCGTGTTTGGCCGCGACACGCTGGCGGTGGGTGGTAATGCCGAGGCGGCGCACCTCGCCGGGATCGCGGTGGACCGGGTGAAGTTGATCATCTTCACCGCCCAAGGCGTGATGGCGGCATTCGCCGGGATCGTGCTGGCTTCGCGGATCACGAGCGGGCAGCCGAACACCTCCCTGGGCTTTGAACTGGAAGTCATCTCAGCCTGCGTGCTGGGCGGCGTGTCGTTGACCGGCGGCGTCGGCAGCATGGGCTTCGTGATCGCGGGGGTGCTGATCATGGGCATCGTCCAGAACGCGATGAACCTCCTGAACGTGCCGACGTTTTACCAGTACGTCGCGCGCGGCCTGATCCTGCTCGCGGCGGTGTTGTTCGACCGGTGGAAGCGGCGGAAGCAGTGAGCATCGACCCCGGAATCGCCGGGAAAGGTTCTAATGGATGACATCCATGGCGGCTGGTTTTCCGGAAGGCACGGCACCGATTAGTGCTCTCCCCGCGGCCATCCAAACAGGATCATTGAAACGCGGAGGGCGCGGAGGTGGCGGCCTTACGACGACGGCGCTCACTCACGGCGCGCATTCATTCACGGCGCGCTCATGAACGTCCAGTTCACATCCGAGTAGTGCCACTTGCGGCCGTTCGAGTCGGGGGTGACGGCGCCGCTCCACGTGCCATCGGCGTTTTTGGCGGCGCTCAACTGCGTCCACGAATACTCACCTCGCTCATAGTCAAACGTCTCGCCGTCGTCGTCGTAGAGGGCAAGGTTACCCGGCGTTTCGCCGTAGTGGCCGGACTTCGAGGGCGACGGTCTCGTGCGCGGTGGGCGTCCATTGGCGACTGGCGGCGAGCAGCGGCACGAGGGAGCCGTCCTTCACGAACACGGGCATCTGCGAGAGCGGGGGCGTGACCTCGATGGTCTGGTTCTCGCCGGCGAATTTGCCGGTGTAGAAGTCGTACCATTTGCCGGTGTAGAAGTCGTACCATTTGCCGGGGGGCAGGAGCACCTTGCGGCTCTGAGCTTTCGGCGCGATGGGCGCGACCAGGAGCGCATCGCCGAAAAGATACTGGTCCTTCACTTCGCGGACGGCCGCGGGCACCTCGTAGGGGTTCGCCGTGGCATCGAGCATGCCGGCCTCGGCTGGTTTGCCGGCCGCAGTCTGGTCGACGCTGGCGGCACTGCTTACGAGCGGCATCGGGCGGATGACGGGCGTACCCTGATAGTGATATTGCGCGAAGGTGTGGTAGAAATACGGGAGCAGGCGCAGGCGCAGCACGATGGCATCGCGGATGTGATCCTTCACCTCGGGGTGCGTCCAGAGTTTCTGCGCCGAAGCCCAGCCGTTGTAGAGAGCGAGCGGCGAAAAGCAGACGGCCTGGGTGCGGCGCAGCATGTCTTCGCCACTGTTGCTGCCGCGCACCTCGGGCGACCAGAGCACGCCGGCGAAACCGCTGTTGCTGACGGCGGTGATATAGCCGTCGAACTCGTAGTTGTCGTTGTAGATGACGAAGGGGAATGGCGACGCGCCCGCGTTCGTGCCGCGCACCTGACCCATCGTGCGGCGGTTGCCCTCGCGAAACGCCTCGAACACCGCGCGCTGGAGGAGGAGCCCGTAGGTCTGGCGCAACTGCTCGGCGTCGCGGCCCGAGGGAAAGACCGCCGTGTCGGGCCAGAGGTAGCGGTCGTAGCCGTCAACTTCGTCGAGCTTGAACCCACCGACGGCGTCCGGGTTGAGATCGAGGACGGTGCGTTTCAGGTGGTCCACGAAAATTTTCTGCGCCCCGGACATCGTGAAGTCGGGCACGATGCCGTTCCAAACGAGGTGCGTGCCGGCGTACGGGAGAAGCTTTTCGTGGAGCGGCGAGTTCGGCGCGACGTAGGGGTTGAACCAAAGGTTCACGCGAACGTGCTGCTGCGCGACTGCGGCGAGGAATGCCTTCGGCGCGGGAAAGCGCGTCTTGTCCCACTCGAACGAGCAGGGATAGGCCTGATCCATCCAGCCCGGCTCGAGCCCCAGCATGTCGAGCGGAATGCCATTGCGCCGGAACTCGGCGACATCCGCGAGCGCTTCCGCCGCGGTGTAGCGCGTCGGGACCCGCGTGAGGAAACCGAGGCCCCACTTCGGCGGCAGCGCGCCGCCGCCCGAGAACAGGTTGTAACGGCGGATCGCATCGAGCGGACTCGGCCCGGCGAACACATAGACATCCATGCCCGTCGCGCCGGCGAGCACCTCGATCGAGTCGGAGCGCGGCTGCGACTGCCAGCCTTTGCCCGTCGTGCGGTCGATCACAGGCGGTTTGTCCTTCGCGGCGAGCCGGACGCCGTGGCCGACCGTCACCCGGAGGTAACGCGCGGAGTCGAAGAGGACGGCGAAACCCTTCGTTGAAACAGCGTGAGTCGATTCATCGGAAAGGTCGGAGCCTGGCGGATACGATTCAACCAGGAGATCGTGCTATGGGCGGACGAGGCGCGCGTGCGATCGAGACGGAATTTTCAGGATGCCATCCGCCGTTCGCCTCCAGCGGTAAACTATTTCGGTTTTGGCGCCGTTACCACCGGCCGCAGCGTGCCGCCTTCGTTCCACTGGCCTTCGACCATGAGGGTCGTCGCCTGCTCCGGCAGTCCGCGTTCGTGGCGCTCGACCAAGCTGATCAACGTGTCGACGGCCAGCGCGCCAATCATCCGGCCGTTCTGGTAAACGCCGCTGCAGGGATCGCCGGGCGCGGGACAGGCCAGCAGGGCCAGGCCGATGTCATCGGGAATTTTCCATCCCGCCCGTTCGAGGATGCCGGGCAGCACCTCGGTTCCGGGCGTGATGATGACGTCGGGCCTTTCCTTCTTCAGCCAGGCAAGAATCCGGCCGACGTTTTCCCAGTCGTCGACATAAAGCGGCGGCGAGAGCCTGACTTCGGGCAGCATTTCCCCCGCCACCAAGAAACCCGCTTCCCAGCGACCCTGAAACCGCAACTGGTGCGCCCGCCGCAGGAGCAACCCGGGCCGGCGATAGCCGCGGCGATGGCACTCGCGCACCGCCTGCAAACTCGAAAAATAGTGGTCGTTGCACACCGTGGTGATCGTGAGCGAGGGCAACGGGACACTGAGGCTGACCGCGGCAAAATGCTCCCAGCGCAGGGCCGGAGGGAGATCGCCCTCCGCCAGCGGACTGATCAACACGCCCTGGATGCCCCGGGCGTGCAAAACCGCGGAAAAGCGCTCGTTCGACATCCCGTCGCGATGCAACCAGAATTCCTGCGCGCGATAGCCCCGAAACGTCGCCCGTTCGAACGCCCCCTCGCGCATCTGCCGGATGGTGGCCGCCGGGTGATCGCGCCACCCGTGCGCGGTCCGCTGCGCGCACACGAGGGCCAGCGCCGGCTTGTCCCGCAGCGGTTTGCCCTGCCGCCGGATGCGCATGAGCGTCGAGACATAGGGATTCGGGTGATAATCGAGCCGGCGCGCGATGGCCTGGATCCTTTCCCGCGTGGCTGGCGGTATTCGCGGATTGTTCGCCAGACACATCGAGACCGTGGCCGACGTGACGCCGGCTTGGGCGGCGACGGTCTTCATGGTAACGCCGGTGCTCATCGCTTAATGATGAAAGCAAAACAGGGCTTTTGCTCCCCAAGGCAAACGAAATGCTGCCCGGCTCTTGTTCGGCCCCGACCCGACACCGGACGAAACGGCCACCCCGCTCCCGATTCGACCGCCGCCCATCAACCGCGACCCTTTCAAACCACCATGACACCAACCCCCACCTTGCGCGCCATCATCACCCTCGTCGCGCTGATTTTCGCCTCCGCCATCCGCGCCCAACCCGCCGCGCCGGCTCAGCCCCGGGCCAAGTCCGGCGAAGACATCATCCAACTCTCCGAGTTCTCCGTGAGTGGCGACTCGGACCGGGGTTATGCGCCCTCCGAAACGATGACCGGCACGCGTGTCGCCACCAAGATTGTCGACCTGCCCTACACCGTCAACGTGCTGACGGCCGAGTTTTTCGAGGATTTCGGCATATTCGAACTCGCGGACAACATCGTGCACATCGGCAGTTTCACCGGCCTCGACATCGGAGGTAATTTCAACCTGCGCGGCTTTAGCTCGAGCTTCCAGCTGCGCGACGGTTTTTTCCGTCTGGGCCGCTACGGCTCCAGCAACATCGACCGGATGGAGATCATCAAGGGCTCGAATGCCGCCATCTATGGCCGCTCCTCCCCGGGCGGCATGGTGAACATGGTCTCCAAGTCGCCGAAAAATCGCGAAAACCAGAAGGTCACCTTCAACTACGGCGACTACGGCACCGAGCGCGTCACCCTCGAGGCCACCGGCCCGTTGTTAAACTCGTCCCTCGGCAAGACCTCCTACCTGGTGACGGGCAGCCACTACCAGCGGGACTTCAACCAGGACTACGCCCGCAACCGCAACACCGAGTACTACTTCGCCCTCAAGCACACGTTTCCCGACGGCTCCAATCTCCTCGTCGCCGCCGAGTACCTCCTGCAGATGCGGCACGCCCCGTTGAGCTCCGCCCCGCTGGTGACCGATCAAAAAGGCACCGCGTCCAACCTCGACGACGAGGCCATCGGCTACGCGTGGAACCTCGCGAAATACAATCCCCACGGCCCCAACAGCGAACTCAACCGCGGCTACTCGGGTATGACCGCCAACTACGACAAGCGGATCAACGAAATCTGGAGTGTGCGCGCCTCCGCCAACTACTACCTCGTCCGCCGCTGGGACTACAACCAGAACAACGGCTGGGGCGGCATCACGGTCAACCCCGCCGTCGCCACCAACCCGATCACCACCGCCCGCGGGGCCAATCCCACCAAGGGCCACCTCTTCGAGGACGGCGGCGGCATCCAGGGCGACCTCCTCGCGCACTACTGGACCAACAACCGCAAGATCGAGCACCGCACGCTGGCGACCCTTGACATCAACGACTACTACCGCTGGGACCCGACCCGCCAGTTCGCCGGTGCCACCAATCCCGACATCGTGGCCTGGAACACCGTGCGCACCGTGCGCCTGGACCCCGCCACGCTCGAACCCCTCGCCCCCGTGGCCTACTTCCCCAAGTGGTTTGAATGGGGCCAGGAGGTCGCCACCCGCATCCGCAAGCAGCGCGTCACCGTCGTCGGCGGACTCCTCCGCCACCAGGCCGCCTTGTTCGACGGCCGCCTCCTTGCATACACCGGCGCCCGCTACGACACGGTCCGTTTCCGCCACCGGGAGTTCGTCCCCGTCCCCGTCAACTTCGCCGTGGGCCAGATGATCGACAAGAAGTTGTCCGCCCTGAAACCCAACGTCGGAGTGAACTACAAACTCACCAACAGCCTGCGTTTCTTCGCCAACTACAGCGAGAGCTACTTCGTGCCGCAGTCCGAGGCGACCGCCACCGTGGCGGAGGGCACCTACAAGGCCGAGATCGCCAACGGCTACGACTACGGCTTCAAGGGCGCCTTCCTCAACGATCGCCTGAACTTCACCGTTTCCGGTTTCTACGCCATCCGCGAAAACGTCCTGGTCACCGACCTTGAGGAAACCCCGCCCAACTCCGGCAACTTCGTCACCGTCTCGCGCCGCGATGGCAACCAACTGGTGCGTGGCTTTGAGCTCGACGTGAACTGGCGCGCGACCGACGCAGTGTCAGTCGGCGGCAGTTGGGGGCACATCTACTCCATCTACACGGATTTCGGCGCCGCCTTCCCTCTCGCGGTGGGCCGTCGCGTCCAAGGCATCTCGCCCCAAAATGGCGGTGCATATATCAAGTACGCCCCGACCAACCGCGCCTTGAAGGGTTTCTCCGCCAACCTGGGCTTCACGCACGTCGCCTCCACTCCGACCGAGGCACCCAACGCCGGCGACACCTATACAACGACCACCTCGGGCCTGCGCGTCCTGGCGCGCACCACCTACCAGTGGCGGTTGCGGGTGCCCTCCTACACGCTCTGGAATCTCGGCGTCCGCTATCGCCTGCCGACCGGCGGTCAACGGTACGATCACACGCTCGCCCTCAACGTGAACAATCTCTTCGACCTCGATTATGTCCGCGCCAACCGGCTCCTCGGCGAACAGCGGTCCATTTTCTTCACGTACACCCTCGGCCGCACCGGCCCAAGGCTCTGAGCACGGCGGAGAGAAGGGTTTCCCGCGCGTCGTGATTCCGGCACCTGGTCCCGGGCCGGCAAGTCCCCAATCCTGCGGCGCAAGCAAGCGGACCGCGCGCCATCGCGCCGCCCGGGCCGCGTCGTCGCATCGGACGCCCCCAGCAGGGCTCCCTCCCGAGTCACCCGTTGACGGCCCGCCGACCGGCCCCGAACCTAGCGACCTCTCCCGATGCACGCCAACCCGCACCTTTGCTGGCGATTTTTCACCGCCTGCCTGCTTGCCGTCACGCTGACCACCCACGCCGCCGAGCCGACGCTCATCGTCGCCTCCGATCTGCTGAAGTTAAAGCAGATCGATTCGCCCGCACTTTCGCCCGACGGTCGCTGGGTCGCCTATGTGTTGCGGTCGATCGAACCCAAGCCCGCCAGCCCGGACGACTGGACCTACCAGACTCACCTCTGGCTTGCCGCCACCGACGGCGCGACGCCACCTCGGCAACTGACCTTCGGCACCGCGAACGACAGCGATCCCAGATGGAGCCCGCAGGGCGACCGCATCGCGTTTGTGCGTAGCGTCGAAAAGGAAAAACCCCAACTGCGCCTGCTGCCCCTGGCCGGGGGCGAATCTGCACCGCTGACGAAGATCGAAACCGGCGCTTCACGGCCCCGCTGGTCACCCGACGGCAACCGGCTCCTTTTTACCTCATCGCTCGATTACAACCAGGTCCGCGCCGCCCTCGAAAAATCCGGCACCGAGGCCCGGCCAAAGTGGAGCCTGGAGCGCCCTGGTCGGGCAACGAACGACACGAAGAACTACGCCCCGAAAAAGAAAGGCGGGGAAGCCGCTCCCAAGGCAGCGCCCGAACCAGCCCAGGCGATTTCTCTGCTGATGGATGGGACCCTGCAGGAGCGCCGCGAATGGCTCGCAAAGAATGAAACCGATGGCGAACCCCGCCCCTTGGTCCGGCTCGACTTCCTCGACGAGCGCGACATCGACCCCGAGCTTAGCTTCGCGCACCTCTTCGTCATCGAGGCCCGCGAAGGCGCCACACCGGGAGATCTCACGCCGGGCTACACGAGTTTCACCGGGGGCGAATGGATGGCCGACGGCAAGTCAATCGTCGGCACCGGCCCGCAAAAACCCGACGAACATCCCGACCGCAGTGAATTCAGCCGCCTCTATCGGATCGATGCCGGCGGGGGCGGCGTGACGGTGTTTGCCGAGTTGAAAGATTACAGCATCGCCAACCCGCGCCCCTCCCCCGATGGCCGATACGTGGCCCTCACCGCGACCCACGGCGGAAATTTCAGCTACGCCCAGACCGTCGTCGCCATCGTTCCTGTCACCGGCGGCAGGCCTCAGCTGCTCACCGAGAAACTCGACCGCAATGCCGGCAACCTCCACTGGTCGGCCGACAGCACCGCCCTCACGTTTGTCGCGCCCACCAGCGGCGCGTTTCCGCTTTATCAGGTGAGCGTGCCAACCGGCGCGACCGCGCGCCTCACTCCGCGCGCCGATGTCGGCGTCCGCGCCTACGACCTCGCCCGCGACGTGCTGGTGCAAGTCCTGACCACACCGGCAAACCCGGGCGAGCTTCATGTCGGCAGGCCCGGTTCCCCTGCCACCAAGCCGCTGACCCGTCACAACACTGCCTGGCTCGCCGGGAAAAAACTCAGCGCCTACGAGGAACACAGCCTCACCAATTCGACCGGAAATGCCGTACAGTTCTGGACCATGAAGCCGACGGCGTTCGAGCCGGCGAAAAAGTATCCGCTGCTCCTCCAGATCCATGGCGGCCCCGCCGCGATGTGGGGCCCCGGCGAGGACAGCATGTGGTTTGAATTCCAATACTTCGCCGCGCGCGGCTACGCGCTGGTTTTCAGCAACCCTCGCGGTTCGAGCGGGTACGGCTTCGCGTTCCAGCGGGCCAATTATCAGGATTGGGGCACCGGACCAGCGGCCGATATCCTTGCCGCCGCCGATGTCGCCAGCCGACAGGCCCATGTCGATCCGCGCCGGCAGGTCATCACCGGCGGCTCGTACGGCGGTTACATGGTCGCGTGGATCGTCGGCCACGATCCCCGGTTCGCCGCCGCCGTCGCCCAACGCGGCGTCTACGATCTCGTCACGTTCTTTGGCGAGGGCAATGCCTGGCGCCTCGTTCCGCGCGCGTTCGGCGGCTACCCCTGGCAGCCTGAGACGCGGCGTATCCTCGAGCGCGAATCGCCGCTCGCCTATGTCGAGTCGATCAAGACGCCCCTGCTGATCCAGCATGGCGACAACGACCGCCGGACCGGCTTCGTCCAGAGCGAGATGCTCCTCCGCAGCCTCAAGCAACTCGGCCGCGACGTCGAGTCGGTGCGCTACCCGCGCGCTTCCCACGAGATGAGCCGCAGTGGCGAACCGCGGCAACGCCTCGACAGCCTCGTCCGCTACGAAGAATTCTTCCGTCGCTACCTCGGCGAACATTGAGCCGCCGGCGATCGGGCCCACCGCGCAAGCCATACTGCTCCTGGCGGCGGCCTCAAGGTCCGAAGAGGCGCCCCCAACGAATCCCGCAGGCGCACGCCATAGTCCTCGACTCTGTTCGCCGCCCCGGTTATCGAATTTGACCGAATTCTAATGTCCCCATCCGACAAAAGGGTGAGGGATTCCAAAGTAAAAGCTCGAGTGGAGGATTAACATGCAAACGAACCTTACACGGCGCAGTTTTATCAAGGCAGGATCCATGGGTGCTGTCGGCGGGGTGCTGGGAGTTGCGACCGCGACTCCCGCCGCCGGGGCCAGTGGACAAAAAAGCGATGGGGCGACTCCGGCCATCCTGGGCGGGACTCCGGCCCATAAAGGGGGATGGCCCCGCTGGCCGCAATGGGACGGCGCCGACGATCCGCAGATGGCGGACGTCATGAAGCGAGGGGTCTGGTCCCGCTCCAAACTGGTCACCGAATTCGAAAGTCAATGGGCCAAAACCATTGGCAACAAATACGCGCTGGCCGTGGTCAATGGCACGAATGCCCTGAGCGCCGCCTTCATGGAATTGGACGTGGGCCCCGGGGATGAAGTCATCATTTCGCCCTACACTTTCAGCGCCACCATCTTTGGTGTGCTCTACCAGCGGGCGATCCCGGTCTTTGCGGACATCGACCCGACGACCTATCAAATCGATCCGGAGAAGATCCGGGCGAAAATCACGCCGCGAACCAAGGCCATCCTGCCCGTCCACATCTGCGGTCTTCCCTCCGACATGGAGAACATCATGAAGATCGCCCGGGAGCACAAACTGTTCGTGGTCGAAGACTGCTGCCAGGCCCATCTCTCGGCCATCAACGGCCGGAATGTCGGCACCTTCGGCCATGCGGGCTGCTTCAGTTTCCAGACGAGCAAGGTTCTGCCCATTGGCGAAGGCGGGGCGATCACGACCGACGACGCCGATTTCAAGGATCGGCTCTACTCATATCACAATTACGGATATGCCTCCAGCATCGCCCCGGGCACCTATGCCAGCACCATTCATTCCTTCCGGCTGGGGAACAAGATTCGCATGGCCGAATATCAGGCGGTCATCGGCTTGATCCAGTTGAAGAAACTGGCGAGCCAACACCG
>JBIJCX010000600.1:0-3483 GCA_044344465.1 Opitutaceae bacterium | reverse complement strand
TCACCCTTCGTCCGGCCCAGCAATCACACCAGGCTCGACAACCGGCAAGGCTTTCAAGTAGCGCCAGGCCACGAGATATTTGGTCAGCCGTTTCGCGTCCCGCTCAGTCACGCTCTCAAGTCGGCGGATGTCCAAATTGTCTTCCAAGTCCGCCAGCTTCACCCGCCGGGCAATCGGGTTCACCGCTGCCCGCGCCACGAAGTCGGGGTAGAGTTCGCCTTCGCGTTTCGTCAGATGGGCAAGCGCATCGAGTATCTCGTCGGTGAAACCTTCGCGGCGCAGATCAGCGACAGTCGTCGCCGTGTCCTCGATCACGTCGTGAAGGACGGCGACGATGCGGTCGGTGTCGCTCTCCATGCGGTGCATCACTCGCAGCGGGTGCCCGATGTATGGCGCGCCGGACTTGTCGGTTTGTCCGCGGTGGGCGGTGACGGCGATGGCGATGGCTTTTTCGAGGAGGGACATAAGTGAACCAGGAGAAGCGACACAATGCTGGTACGGTTCCCCGCGCTAATCGACGGCTCCGGCACGCTCGAGGTATGCGCGGATCCGGGCGTTCGTCCACCGGCCGGCCTCTGCCAGAACGTATTCCGTCCACACGTAGTCGACGATTTCTTCCTCGATGAGCGGGCACTCGGCGTTTGCATCGCGAGTGTCGTAATCCCAATCCCAGCCGGCTTCCGTTTGCAGCCAGATCGCCTCCTTCTCATGGATCGATAATCCCTCTACCAGCCCACCCAAGAATCCCTTCCCTGTCTCTTCATATACGTCCCAACAATCAAACTGGTCGAACTGGGCTTGCGCGCAAATTTCATCCCAAATGTTCGCAAGACCGGAATCGTCACCCGACAGCCGGCAGTGGGTGAGCTTCTGCAGAGCGCGGACGACGCGACGGGTTGTGCGAGTTGCGGCGTGGTCGGCCAGAGCGACGACGAATGGGCGTTGCCCGATCATGCCGTCGGTAGTGCGACCAACGATTTCGCCGGCGTCAGCACGACTCGCACCACTTGAGTTCATGGGAGCCTCACCTCTTTTCCGTCCACGCCATCAACAAGACACCAGGCAGCATGAAAGCCATCAGCGTGAGCCAATTTAGAAAATTGAATGGACTGTAAATCGACCAAAGACGGGACAACCCGCTACCAACTCCCGCGGGATCAAAAAACACGATGCCGATTGGCGCGATGACCATGTATATCACAAGTACCAAATAGAGATACCATTTCGCCAGTGTGCCGAGAATTTGGCGGACTTTCATGGATGAAGTGAAAACTGACCAGCCCAAGTCATTTACGGCATATCGTGCCGTTCTGTCAGCACGACACTTACGGCATGATGGGGCGTGTCCAGCAAAAGCGAGATTCGCCAGTTGAAAACATTCGGCGCCAACCTGCGCCGGGAGCGCGTTGCACAAAACATCACCCAGGAACGCTTGGCTGAACTCGCCGACTTGAACATCCGAACGCTCCAGAAGATCGAGGCTGGGCAGACGAACATTCTCGTGACGACGGCCATGAGGCTGAAACGCGGAATCGGGTGCTCGTGGGATTCGTTGTTGGCGTCGTGATGCCCTGAGACGATTAGCCGAGCATCGAATCCCGGCGTTGAGTGGGCAGTTCAGTGGCATTCGACGAGCGCCACCCTACCCCGGCCCCAGTTCCTCGAGACGGCACCATTTATCGTCTTTTGCGGCAACGTAGATCGCCTTGAAGGCGTTACTCACGGCGCTGATCCGCGACGGCTCGAAGTGTCGAACAATGAGCGACAGCGCATGATTCAGGCTGCGGGCCTCAGCCTCGAGATACGGGATTCGGCACCGGCACGAGTGAAGGCGCCGTCCACCATGAACCCGGGTCGATACCGCCAGGTCTTCCATCAGGATCACTTCAACCGGAATCACATCGTGCCATCGGTGATACTTGGGAACCCCAGGCGCCGTTCGAGCCACGACCTTCGCGTATTCGTTGTCGGATACCGTGATGCCGCCTGAATCGCCAACCGTTGCCACGACCAATGTGCCTTTGGGAAGGAGCACCGCACTCGTTCGTGCCAGCAATTCACGCCGGATCTCATCCTCGGGGATTGAATCCGAATCGACTGTGATGGTGAGGCGGGTTCCCTCCGCCAGGCCGAGGAGCCGGAAATCGTCCTCAGGAACGATCACGCCCAGGACCGTGTTGCCCGAGAATCGCAGAGTGGTGGTCTCGTCATTCATGGCGTGGTTCTCCGGGCTCGCCAACGTTGGTTTTTCCCTCCGTGGAAGTCGCATTTGCCGCGGCGACCATCTCAGCCGCCAAATTCGCGACGTATGCCCAGGACCAGAAAGGCGCCCAATCCTTCGGCCTCGGGCGGATAACGACTTCCTCGCCAATTTCCGCGAACACGGTGCAGAGGTCTTTGGCACTCATGCCCGGTTCGTAGATTGACTCTAGGCTTTCAATAGTGAGCTGGCGGACTTCACGGACCGCCTCGTCATAATCGGCGAAGGTTTCGCGGGAAATCGGTGAATCTCCAGGCTCACGCAAACAGTTGTCGTAGGCGCAGACAGTCCAAGGACCGCCGGTGTGCGGGCCAGTGGCGGGCGCGCTCGCGTTGGGATCGATTTTCATCACCCACCACTACGGTCCGAGCCGGCGATCGTCAGGAGGGGTGTTCCCCTCATATTGCTGTTTTGTTCCGATCGCTCAAATCTTGCCCGACGCAGGCCAAATACATCGTTCCAAAATCGGGGGATCTTTCAGGATAAACACCCCAGAGCGTACTGAGGCCCGCCGCCGCGTTATCCCAGATAGGGTGGGCATGTGAACGGGCCAAATTGGCGCAACAGCCGTCGGCCCTCGGTCCCCTCAGGACAGCGGCGTTGTTCTGCGGGTCCGTCCCGTATTGTTCATTCCCTCTGGCAATCAATTCCACAATTTGAGGAACCGTATTTTTGAATCGCGCTCGTGCGGGACTGTGGGTGGCGTCGTCCGGCCTCGGGCCGGGGGCGGCCCTATCCCGGAACCAGCAATTGTCGGAAAATTTTTCTAATCTCTATGTTATCTTAAGATAAGCGTCTCTAATTTGTCATTATAGAGTCTAAAACGAACAAATCGGAAATCGCCTTGGTTCAAAATCTGGCCATATATCGCCAGCGCACCCGACCCCAAAACAAATTACCATCATGTGTTTGTTCAAAAGTGTTAAGGTCGCCTTACTCTTGGCAGCATTGAGTCTCTGCCTGACCCCTGCTGCGCGTGCCCAGCTGACGTTCACCGTGGGCACGTTCACTGCGAATCAGCTCACCGTCACGCTTCAGCCGTCAACGCTGACCGGCACCTCTCCCGCCAACGCTGCCGATCTCTATCTGTTGGACCGCAATAGCAGTACCAATAACAGTTGGATCATTGGGTCGAATTTCAGCGTTACGCCCTCGGGCACAGATGGTGTCGGCTCGGTAATGTTCAATCAAATTGGCACGTGGAACAATGACGGTACCGAAGA
>JBIJCX010000599.1:0-3487 GCA_044344465.1 Opitutaceae bacterium | reverse complement strand
GCGGCGGCGGCCGTGGTCCGTTCGCCGCTGATCGACGGCGTGTTCGCGGACGCTCTTCCGCAGGCGCTCGGCCCGACGCTGGCGCGCGCCGTCGATCCGGCCAAGGCGAGGGAGATCGTCGCAGGACTGCGGGAGATGCTGGCGTTGACGAAGCGGAAGATCGGACCCGGCAAATTCGTCCTCGCAAATGGTCTACGAGCCGGCGCCTATCACGAACTGCTGGACTGGGAGGGCATTGACGGCCTGATGATCGAGCACTTCGGGGTGCTGCAGTCGGCGTCACCCGAGGACATGCGAAAGGACATCGACACGCTCGCGCTGGCCGAACGGAAGGGAAAGTTCGTCGTGTTGAAGGGCTGGCCGGGCTTCCTGTGGCTCGACAAAGAGATGATGGCCAAGCCGCACGAGGAATTGGTGCGACGTGCGCGGGGAGCGATCGAGTTTCCTCTGGCCTGCTTCCTGATTGGGGCGCGACGCGGTTCCTACTTCTGCTACTCGTGGGGCTACCGGCACGACGGTGGAATGTTCGACTCGTATCCGGAGTTGGAGCGCCCGTGCGGGCCGCCACGCGACGACCCCGTGTGGCAGGGACTGACAGCGCGCCGAGAGTTCGAACATGCGTCCGTGTGGGTGGATCTCGCGGCCAGGAGCGCGAAAATCGAATGGCGGGCGAGGTGACGTTATGAATCCCGCAACCAAGGCAGCCGGTCAAACTCCCGGTGCTGTGAAGGTAAAATCAACGCTGCGGCTGCAATCGCCAAGCAAATGAGAAACCCCAGCGTTGGTGACGTGAAACATGCCGGCGCGTCGTGGCCGTGGGTTTTTCTGGTGGGTCTGATTTTCGCGATGCGGGCGGTGGTGGCGGCAGAGGCAGATGAGATGTCCTTGGTCCTGGATCCGCAGTCGGTACATCAACTCGAGCTTTCCAGTCCGGCTGCCGATATCTGGGAGATCAAGACGACGGGCGTGGATCCCTTTGTCGCCACCCGCCCGTTTCCGGCGGCTCCGGCCGCGGCGACGGTGCTGACGTTTGAGTACATCGCGATCGGCAAGGTGAAACCGTTCGAGGTGTTTGCCGGATTTCCGTGGAGCGAGTCGCGGGCGCAGACGGCCGCCGAGCTGCCCTACAGCGAAGGCTGGAGCGTGTTTGCGATCGACCTGCGTCCGGCGTTGGAACGAGGCCGCGCGCCGCTAACCCGGTTGCGCCTGGATTTTGGCGTGACCCCCGGCCAGGTGGTGCAGGTCCGGAATCTGCGGTTGCGAGCGCCCGCGCCGAATGAGGACGAAATCAATCGCCGCCGGGTCTCGCGCAAGGAGGCCGAGGCGGCGGTCGATCAGCAGATCCGGCAGTACCTTGGGCGATCGTTCAGCTCGCACATCGAGCAGGTGGCAGTCCGTTCCGACGTGATCGAGATTACTGGGAAGGTCGGCGAACCGGAGGGTGAGCTGTGGCTGGTGGAGACGCCGATTTGGCAACAGCCCACGCAAGCGAAGACGTTTTCCCGAGTGCAGCGGCTCGACGCGAAAAAGGGTGGCTTGTTTGCCGCGACCGTCCCCCGGCGCGTCGGGGGCGGGGATGGACAACGGGATCGGCTGTACACCCGTTGGATGGTCGTGTGCGCCGGTCCGGCCGGTGATGAAGTTCGTTCTCCCGCGCGGTACGCCGACACCGTGACCGCTCGCCATGATTGGCCCAAGGTCGCGCCGCGTTCGAAGAAGGGGCTGGGCGGGTTCGGCGCGGGCCGGGCCGCGCTCGCCGATGAACTGGACCAACTCGGCATCACGAGCGTCACCGTGAATCTGCTCTTGAGTCGCCTGCTGCGGGCGCAGGCCTCGGCGAAGACCATGCCGTTTTCGTACAATGGGCGGACCTACCACGCCGATCGGGCTGAAATTGAGAAACTGGATCTCACCTTGCTGGCGGCGGCGGCGCGCGAGGCGCTGGTGTTTGGCATTCTCCTCGTGGGGAAGGCGGAGACGTGGGAGACGCCGAGCCTCGGGCGCGTCATGCAGCATCCGGATTGCGAGCCGGCGGGCATTTTCAGCATGGCCAACGTGACCAGCGCCGAGGGCGTGGAGCACTACGCCGCGCTGGTGGATTTCCTCGCCGAGCGTTACAGCCGGCCGGCGGGGCGCGCAGGGCGGATCCACCATTGGATCGTGCACAACGAGGTCGATGCGGGCTGGACGTGGACCAACTGCGGCGAGAAGCCGCCCGTGCTGTTCCTCGACCAGTATCACAAGTCGATGCGGCTGGCGCACCTGATTGCGCGGCAGTACGACCCGCACGCGCGGGCCTATATTTCGTTGACGCATCACTGGGCGGCGACGGCGACCTTTCGCTACACTCCGTCGCGGGAAGTGCTCCGCCACCTGCTGGCGTTCTCGCGGGTGGAGGGGGACTTCGACTGGGGCATTGCGTTTCACCCGTATCCGGAATCGTTGCGCGAGCCGAAGAGCTGGCGCGATCGCAAGGCGACCTTTGCCTTCGACGCGCCGGTGATCACGTTCAAGAACATCGAGGTGCTGGATGCGTGGGTGCGGTGGCCGGAGAACCGCTATCTCGGGCGTGAGGTGCGCTCGGTGCATCTCACTGAGCAGGGCCCAAACTCCCCCGACTACAGCCCCCGGGCTCTCGCGGAGCAGGCGGCGAGCATGGCGTACGTTTGGAAGAAGATTCGCGATCTCGACGCCATCGAGGGCTTTCAATTTCACAACTGGATCGACAATCGCCACGAGGGTGGCCTGCGGATCGGACTCCGGCGATTTCCCGACGATGCCGACGAGCCACTCGGCCGAAAGCCGATTTGGCATGTTTACCGCGCCCTCGGCACACCAGAGGAGGACGCCGCCTGCGCCTTTGCGCTGCCAATCATCGGCGTGCAGAGTTGGGACGAGGTGCCGTATCGCGGGCCGATCTCCGGCCAGCCGTGATCCTGAAACGAACCCCCGCGTCCGCGTCTCTCGGTTTTCTTCCCCCCATGACCACAATCATCACTTCGCGATGGCGGCGATTCGCCGCGGTCTTGGTTGTTCCGATGATCCCGCGCGCACACTTTGTCCCCACTTTCCCTATGAAATCCTCACTATTCTTCTGTCTCCTGATCCTCGCCGCGCCCGCGGCTCTTTGGGCGCAGGCCGTATCAGGAGCTCCGATGCCGCCCGCGGCACCGGTCGCCGCGAAGGAGGAGGTTCTGGTGCTGACTCCGTTCGAGGTGACCTCCGCCAAGGACACCGGCTACCTGGCGAGCCAGACCCTCTCGGGCACCCGCCTCAACACCCGGATCGAGGACACCGGGGTGGCCGAGACCATCATCACGCCGGATTTCATGCGGGACCTCGGTCTGACCTCGCTGGACGAGGTCTTCAAGTTTGTGCCCAACACGACCACGGACGACCCTGCGCTTGGCACCACGGCCGGCAACAGCGGCCTGTTCAGCAGCGTCTCCTACACCTCGCGCGGATTCTCTGTGGCGAGCGCCCAGCG
>JBIJCX010000199.1:0-14801 GCA_044344465.1 Opitutaceae bacterium | reverse complement strand
GGACGACGACGACGAAAAGAAACCGCGGCGCAAGACCAAGGGCAAACGCTGAGCGGCCGGCGAAACTCCCGGTTCCCTTTCCGCAATCAGCTCATCGGCAGTGCCCGTGATCGACTGTCGTCTCCGCCGGTCGTAACTTCTCGCCCTCGCGTGGAAAACGACGAGGCGTTGCCTTTTGGGAACGTTTGTCCCACCAAACATCCCCATGCATTTTTTCCACCGCACCCGGCCAGTCTTTCTCGCTGCCGCTTTCGTGTGCTTCGCGGCGGGATGCGCTACCGGCTCGCGCACCGCGACCAATCCGCAGGTGCCGATTCCGGCTTCGACCGCCCAATTGAGGCCCGGTGACAGCCTGACGGTTGCCCTGCAGGGTGTGCCCGATCCGAGCACGAACGCCGTCCAAATCGATGAACAAGGCCTCATCAGCCTGCCGTTCATCGGGACGCTCGCCGCGGCCGGCGCCAGCACGGCAGAACTCTCCCAGCGCATCCGGGAAACCTATGTCGCGAAAAAAATTTACACGGTCGTCGACGTTTCGGTGACCGTGACAGAGCGCTTCATCTACGTCGGCGGCGAAGTGCAGCGGCCCGGTCGCATCGTCTGGACGCCGGATCTCACCGTGGCCAAGGCGATCCAGTCCGCCGGTGGATTCAGCCTGTATGCGAAGGAGACCGCGGTGACCCTGATTAGGGAAAAAGGCGCCTATGCCATCGACGTGAAGATCGCCCAGAAGAACCCCGGGCAGGATCCAAAACTGATGCCCGGCGATTCCCTCCAGGTGCCGCGGTCGCCGTTTTAGGGACGAGCCGGGAGGCGCGGAGGCTGACGCATTACCGCAACGCCGCGGCCATGTCCTTGGCGAAGTAAGTCAGGATCATGTCCGCCCCGGCCCGCTTGATTGCGAGCAATGATTCGTGTCGGCAGCGCGCGAGATCGAGCCAGCCAAGCCGGGCCGCGGCGCAAATCTGCGCGTACTCGCCCGAGATTTGGTAAGCCGCCACCGGCTTCCGGGTCGCCTCGCGCACATCGCGGATGATGTCGAGATACATGCCCGCCGGTTTCACCATCAGGATGTCCGCGCCCTCCGCCTCGTCGAGCAGGGCCTCGGCAATCGCCTCGCGACGATTCGCCGGGTTGAGTTGATACGTCGCCTTGCTGAGCAACCGCGTGCCCGCCGCCTGCGCGCTGCCGACGGCCTCGCGGAAAGGCCCGTAATACGCGGAGTTGAATTTGGCCGAATACGCCATGATGCCCGTGCCCGTAAAGCCCGCGGCATCGAGCGCCCGGCGGATGGCACCGACCCGCCCGTCCATCATGTCGCTCGGCGCCACCAGATCGACGCCCGCTCGGGCCTGGAGTACCGCCATCTTGGCCAGCAATCCGACCGTGCGATCGTTCTCAACGTCATCGCCCGCGGCGGTCAGCACGCCGTCATGCCCGTGCGACGTATAGGGATCGAGCGCCACATCCGTCAGAATCGTCAACTCCGGCACGGCTTTCTTGACCGCCCGCACCGCGCGCAAAACCAAGGCGTCGTCGTTGAGCGCCTGGGTTCCCTCGTCGTCCTTCAGCTTGGGGTCGAGCTTCGGAAACAGCGCGACGGCCGGCACGCCCAGCCGGTGCAGCGCGCGGCACTCCTTGACGAGATCGTTGATGTTCAACCGAAAGACACCCGGCATTGACGTGATTTCGCTGGGGGCCGGCCGGCCATCGACCACGAAGAGCGGGGCGATGAAGTCCGCCGGCCGAAGCACGGTTTCCTCCACCATTCGCCGCAGGCTGGGCGTGCGGCGGAGGCGGCGCGGACGATGGGTCAAATCGAGCAGGAACGGGTTGGCCATGGCAATGCACCGGATCGTAGCGACTCCGCCGCCCCGCGCCACATGATTTTCGGCGGCCGGCTTGAACCGGGGTAGAGGTAGGGACGCCGGGGCCCGGCGCCCCCCTCGCAGATCCCGGCGTGCAGTTTTCCCGCACCGGGCTGCATCCTCGCACATGCGGCTGAGTTGGGGCGGCCGAACATCCTGTGGCTCGTCAGCGAGCAGATCGCGGCGATCTTGCGCCGTGCCGAGAGCGGCGAAGCCGTCGCCGACCGTCTGCCGGGAAACGAACATCAGCGCGGCAAGGCGATCCTGGATTTGTCGCACGCGCATCCCTTCGCCGGGAGCTCACTTTTTGCTCTGTAGCGTAATTGAACCTGCCCTTTGAGGTCACGAACTCAGAAACGGGGGGCAGCAACTGCCGTTAACGCCATCAGGCTTGCCCGCCGCTCGGTCGGGAATCCAAAACGCGAAACAGGAGCCCACCCCGACCGTACTGGTGACCGTAATCGAACCGCCCATCAGTTCCACGACCCGCCGGCTGATGCTCAATCCCAACCCGGTTCCGGCCTGCGATAACACTCGATTGGTTTCAAGTTGCACAAAGGGACTGAAGATCGACCCCAGCCGGTCTGCCGGAATTCCCGGCCCGGAATCCTTCACGGCGAAATATAGCCGCCGCAGCCCTCCGGAGGGCGACTCCACCACCTGACTGGAAATTTCCACCTGGCCTTCGATCGTAAACTTGACGGCATTGCCAGCCAGATTCAAGAGCACCTGTCGGATTCGCCGGCCGTCCCCCATCCATTCCAAGTCCCGGGCGTGGCCGGCCGCCACTCGCAGCGAGAGATGGGCTCGCGTCGCACCGGGCTCGACGATCGCGCCGACCTCGGCAATGACCGCGGCCGGCCGTATCGGGCAGGCTTCGATCACAATCCCTCCGGCCTCGAGGCTCGAGTATTCGATCACATCTGAAATGACACTCATGAGCACCTGACTGGATCTTTCGATAGTCGCCAGCGTCCGATCGGCAATGTCTGACGAGCAGGTGCCACTCTTCTTCAAAATACTAATTCCGGTGAAGATAGAGGTAAGCGGAGTGCGAAATTCATGACTGACGTTGGCCAGGAAGACGCTCTTGGCGCGGTCGGCCGCCTGTGCGAGCAGCAACGCGCCTTCCAGTTCCAGCGTACGCTCCTTCACCTTCGACTCGAGTTCGACAAGAAGTTGATCGCGTTTTCGCTGCGCCGACTCGAGCCGTTGCGCCATATCCTCGAGATTCCTGAGTAGATCGTAGAATTCCCGAGGGAGGTCCAGTTGAGCCGACTTTTCAAGCAGCGCGGACTGGGAAGACGGAGCTTGTGAGAACTCGATGAGGTTCCGCCATGCGCGCAGGAAGTCGCGAATCGACCAGGTGGCGAAAAAGGAGGCAATCACGGCGGTGGCCAGCGCCACCACAAGAGTCCAAACGTAGACAGTCACCACGGGGCGCACGACATCCCCCCACTCGCGTTGAACCGTCAGCGTCCAGTCCAGGTCCGGCACGGCAATGGTTACAGACAAGAAGCTGGTCCTCTGGTTGTTAAAATCCAGCGTGAGGCGGACCGGATTCGCCCCTCGCCGCTGGATAACGGTCCCGATCGCCGTGTCATCGAGATCGTTCAATGGCGAGTATTCGAATCCCTTCGCCGCAATAACGCGCAACTGGCGATCGCTCAACAATGCTCGCCAGGCGTCACCCGAAAAGTTCTCACGCAGAATGGCCTCGAACGTGCTCACTTTGATCGACCCCTCGATCACCCCCATTCGTTCACCCGTGTGGGCCAAGACGGGAGCGCTCACCGCGACGAGCACGTCCTGGCCAAAGCCTCGTCCGCGGAAAACCGTCGATACATGGCTCCGCCCGGTTTTCATTGGCACCCCAAAATATTCACGATCCGCCACCAGCGGCAGCACGAGGGGCGAGGGGCCGGCGGTGACCCTCGCGATGGGTGCTACCGCAACGATCTTGCCGACAGAGTCGGCCGCCAGCATCGTCACAAACATTCCCGACTGCGCATGAAGTGCGGCGAGTTCACGCGTCAGTCTCGCCGAGTCGAAGAACCAGGCCCGATCGGACTGTTGGGCCGCAAGTTCCCGTAAGTTCGCCTTACCATCCGCCAGTTGTCTCGAGATGAGTGCCGCCACCCGTAAAGTCTGCGCCTTCAGATTCTCACGTGCCTCGACCAGTATCTGCCGTTCTAGCGTGCGAGCCGCCAGCAATCCAACGAGGATCACCGGGAGGGAGCCGAAGGCGACATAGCGCTTGAGCAGCACGCGATGGAAGCTCTGGGCCGGTGTCGAACGCGCAACAAATCCGGAGACGACCAACTGCTCCAGCAAGAGGAAAGAAACCCAGACCGCGATGAGACCATTCACCGGTTGCACGGCGATGGCGTACTCGAACGACGGATGCGGTATCACGTAGACGTTCGCATAGAGGAACCATGAAATCGGCGTCCCTATGCAGGCCCAGTACAGGAGATCGGCCAAAAAGGGGTTGCGTTTACGCCGCCAGGCCAAACCCACACTCAGTCCTTCGCAAGCGACAATCGCAGCCGAATAAGGCTGGCCCCATTTCAAGATCAGCGCCGCGGTGCTCGCGATGAGCACAAGCAGGGCGCGATCGGGGCCAATCATGTGCAAGGCAACCCAATAGAAGACGATCCCGAGTACGAGCGAGTGGCCGACAAAAATTGGGGGTGCATACCAGTCTGCCGTCACCGCCAGGGCCGAAAGCAGCAGCGCCGTCCACCCCCAACCACGCCCCTGCCTGATCGACCCAACCGTCAGATGGAAGCGTGCTATGGAAAGTTCCGCCCGCTTCACGATTGATTGCACGGCAGGTCAATGACTGCGGTTAGACCGCGGAATCCGGGGCCGTCTTCCAGCGTTAGCTGCCCACCGCCAAGTTCGGCCACCGAGCGAGCGATGACGAGCCCGAGTCCCAATCCTTGTTGCTCCCGCTCCTGGCGTTCAAACTGGGTGAAAGCGGCGACACTCGCCCGTTGTTCCGCCGTCATTCCAATGCCTTGGTCGATGATTTCGATCTCATAGCGCGGTCCTTCGCGGGTGCCGGTTACTCGCACGGGCTGATCCTTCTTAGAAAAGCGGCACGCATTGCTCACCAGTTCGGAGACGGCTGCGATAAGATTTGCCTCGCCAACCGGCACCGATCCGGAGTCGCAACGCACGATCAGATCATCGAACCGCTTTTCCTCCATCGCGGCCTGGACGGCCCCGGCGGTGATGGCGGCCGCGGCATCATTACAGAGGAACGGCTTGGGCGGCACCGTGGCTTTCAACCGCTCCAGTCCGAAGAACAGCACGAGCTTCTTTGCGAGCGCGTGCTGTCTCTCGGCGCCAACGCGGATTAGCCCGAGCAGCGTTTTGAGTTCTCCCGGCTGGATGGTGTCGGCCTCGGCCTCGATTAACTCAAGGCCGCCGAGGACACCGCAGAGCGGGGTCATCAACTCGTGCGACCAATTCGCATCGACGACGAAACGGCGCTCAGCGACGAGTTCCTCGACCCGCTCGCGCAGCGGGCGTAGTCGGCGGACGCGCGCAGCGATGGCTGCGATGATTTCGACTTCCGTGAAGGGCTTGGTAATGTAGTCGTCAGCGCCGAGCGACATGCCGAGGCGCTGGTCCGCGCGGTTCGCCATGGCGGTGAGAAAGATGAAGGGAATGTCGCGGCCCTTTGGGAGTTTGCGCACGGCGGCGATGACTTCAAATCCGCCCATGCCGGGCATCGAGATATCGCAGAGAATCAGGTCGGGATCGTTTTCCGCAAGTTTGATGCCTTCAACGCCGTCGTGCGCGGCAAGCACCGCGTGTCCGTAAAGTTCCAGCAGATCATGCAGGTTTTCCCGGATGGTAAGGTCGTCTTCGATGATGAGGATTTTCATGATTGAGCGAGCGGGGAAAGTGCCACGGGATTTGCCAGCGAAAGTCCGGGAACGACAGCAGGCAGTTCGAACCAGAACCGGGCGCCGGCACCGGGGGCGCTGACAACTCCGACGTGGCCACCGAGTTTTTCGACAATACGGCGTACGATCGAAAGACCCAGACCGTGGCCTTTGGCCCGAACGGTGGAAATTCGGGAGAAGGGCACGAACATCTTTTTCTGGTCAGCTTCGGCGAGTCCCGGTCCGTTGTCCTGCACCCAGAAACGGTTGGTGAGTCCGCCAGGACCGGCTTCGCCGCCGATGGTGATCAGGGGATCCGGCCCACCGTACTTCGCGGCATTGCTGATGAAATTGACCCAGACATGGACGATCCACGGAGCATGACCAACTGATTCCGGCCACTTGTCGGGTTGCTGAACCCGGGCAGAATGCGGCCGCAGGAAACCTTCCAGGTCAGCGAGCGCCTCCCGGACGATCGCGGTCATGTCGACGGGGACCGGCACGATGACCTGCCGGCGAACTCCGGCGAGAATCAGGAGTTCATCGATGATGTTGTTGACCCGGACGACGGCTTTGGCGGCTTCGATGAGGTGACAACGCAGAGTCGCCTCGTTCGTGGTACCAAGCATCATGGTGGCTAGTTCGATCCGCCCCCCGAGGGTGCAAAGCGGGCTCCTAAGGTCATGCGCCACGGAATGGGCGAAAGCGTCAAGCTCGTCGATCAGTTCCTTCTTCTCGAGACGGGTGGCGACGGACTGGATTAATTCGTCCTCACTAAAAGGCTTGGTGATGAAGTCTGCCGCGCCAAGTTCCATGCCGCGGCGCGTGGTGGCGCGATCAACCTTTGCCGAAATTACAATCACCGGAATGCCCCGCAACCCCTCGTCGCCGCGCAATGCCTCGATCAGTTCGAATCCGGTCATGCCTTGCATTTGTACGTCGGTGATGATGAGCGAGGGGGCATCACGTTTCGCCGCAGCGAGACCCTCGATCCCGTTGGGGGCGGTCACCACGCAGTAGCCGTGCACTTCGAGAATCTCGCCCAGCGTCTGGCGGACGGCCTCGTCGTCCTCGACGATCAGAATGGTGCTTCGACTCGGTGAATTCATGAGCGCGCAGCGGGAGCAGGTTCGCGGGGGAAGAAGAGGGTGAAGCGAGTGCCGCGGCCTTCGGCGGAATCGACGGCGACGGTGCCGCCGATCATCTCAGTCATGCGTTTTACGATGTTAAGGCCAAGGCCAGTGCCATTGATCTGGCCGACATTTGAGCCACGCTCGAAGGGTTCGAAGATTCGCGCGCGATCACCTGGCGGGATCCCGATGCCTTGATCCTCGACCGCTACCTGGACCCGTTTCGCGTCGGCCTCTAACTGTACAGTGATGAGCGTGCCGGCTGGCGAATAGCGGACAGCATTGCTAAGGACATTACTCAAGATGTGGTGGAGCAGGTTTGTATCAGCTACAATGGGTACGGCCTCGTTCGGGGCGTAGAGTTCAAACCGATGCGCGTCGCGGTCGCCCAGACGGATTTCATCGGCCAAGTCGTGCAAGAAATTTCGGAGATCGAGAGGTGCGAGATGTACCTCGATTCGCTTCTCGTCCAACCGGTTCAGCAGGAGGACCTCGTCGAGCATGGCGGTCATGCGAAGCAATGAAGAGTTGACGCGGGCGAGCAGTTCGAGGCGCTTCGCGGGCGCAAAGCGATCGAAATGGTTGGTCAGCAGGTCAACGGACCCCATGGCTGCGGCCATCGGTGTGCGAAATTCGTGCGAGGTAACGGAAATGAAGCGGGTTTTCAGCTCGGAAACCTGCCGTTCTTTCTCGAGCAGGGCCACGCTCTCAGCCTCGCGCCGTTTGCGCTCGGTGATGTCTTCGAAAATGTAAAATCGGCCGTAGTAGCGGTCCTCGGCATCCCGGATTTGGCTCGAAAAGCGGCGGATCGTGCGGTTACGGGTGAACGCAATCTCGTCTTCGACGACGCTGCGGTTCATTTCATCCTGCAACGGGGCGCACGAGGCGGCAAAAGCAGGCACATCGGCCAGGACGGGCAGACAGTCAGGAATGATGTCGTTGTTCTTCAACTCGCCGCGGCGAAGGCGATCGGCCAGGTGTTCAATGCCCCAGACCTCGCAAAAGCGCTGATTGAAATACAGAATGGAATCGGTCCGATTGTCGACCACCAGGAAACCCAGCGGCGACGAACCGCTCATCAGTTGCAGCAGCTCTCGGTTCCAGCGCAGCGCCGCGGCCGCCTGCCGCTCCGCGGTGATGTCCCAATTCGTGCCGACCATGCGCGCGAGTTTCCCCGTGGCATCGTGCTGAACAGTGGCGAGAGCGCGGATGGCGTGGATGCTGCCGTCGGGCCAGACCACGCGGAACTCGGTGTCGAAATTCTTTTCGCCCCGCAAGGCGAGTTGGATCTCGTGGTCGCCTCTTTGCCGATCCTCCGGGTGAACTCCGACCAGCCACGCGTCATAGGCCCCGCCAAATTGTTCCGGCGTGACGCCGTAGAGGCGATACATCTGGGCGTCCCAGACCAGCAGGTTCTTGGCTACGTCGTAGTTCCAGATGCCGACCCCTCCCGCTTGCACCGCTAAGCGCAGGTGCTCGCCGGCCTCCTTCAACGCTTCCTCCATCCGCTTCATCTCAGTGATGTCGTTCATCACCGTCAGGAGGAACTGCCGCCCTTGGCTCCTGATCATTTCGCCCGAAAAGAGGCCGACGATGAACGTCCCGTCTTTGCGCCGGACCTGCAGTTCGACATTGGCGATGCGCCCATCTCGCAGTAGCTTTTCCGCGATCGTGACCTGCGACGCCGCTTGCGAGAAGAGATTGAGTTCGACGGAGGTCTTGCCGACGACTTCGTCCATGGAATACCCGAGCACCTTCAGGAAGGCGTCGTTGACATCGTGAAATTGCTGGTCGGGCAGGGCGGAGAGCGCCATCAACGATGGGTTGTGGCGGAAGAGACGTTCGAAACGCTGTTGGGCGTCCTGTTCGGAACTCAGGTTCTTGGAGATTCCGAAGATGCAGTTCGCACCGTCCCACTGGCCAAACCAGATCCGCGTGTCTACTGGAACAAGTCCGCCGTCCTTGCCCCTAAGCGGCAAGCGACAACTCCCCCGTTCACCCCGGAACATGGCGGCGAAGATTGCCTCGGCTTCCTGCCGCCGGTCGATTGGATGCACGTCCAGTACGTGCATGGTCGCGAGATCTTCGGGGCTGTAGCCCAGCGTTTGCGTGACGGCTTGGTTGGTAAAGATCAGTTTTCCATCCGGACTTCCGACGAAGATCATGTCCGTCATGGACTCGAAGAAAGTGCGAAAATTGGACAAATGCTCTGCGGCGACCTTCTCGGCCTTCTTCCGTTCGCTCACGTCTTGTTGGATGCCCGCGTAGTGCGTGACGTGCCCGTTTACATCCCGGATAGGTGAAATCACCACCGCTTCCCAATAGAGTTCTCCGTTTTTCCTCCGATTGCGGAATTCACCCTGCCAACTGCGTCCCGCCTTGAGAGCCTGCCACAATTCCTGGTAGATTGCCCGACCGGTTTCGCCTGACTGCTTGAAGCGCGGATTCCGGCCCATGACCTCTTCCCTGGAGTAGCCCGATACCTTGATGAACTCGGCATTCACGTATTCGATTCTGCCGGTCTTATCGGTGATGATAATCGAGCTTTTAGCCTGTTCCACCACCCAGTTTGCCCGATGGAGTTTGGCCACGACCTGTTTGAGTTCGGTGATGTCGCGGCCACTCGCTCGAGCGCCAAGGGCGTTGCCATTCGAATCGAAAATTGGCTGCCACGAAACGCTCAACCAAAACTTGGCCCCATTCTTCCGGACGAACTGGAATTCCATGCCGTCGCCGGAACCGCCGCGCATGGCCTCGTTGAATTTTGGCGCCAGGTCGTTGGGCTCATCGGGCGCGATTATCCTGGAGATGAAGTCCGGCATAGCCAGAACCTCGGCCGGAGAGTATCCAGTAATTTTCTCCACTCCGGGGCTCACCCACAGAATCTTCCCGTCCATACCGAACCAAGTCTCCCAGCCCACCGTGTAATCGGCGATGGCATGGTACTTTTGCTCGCTCGCCCTCAGTTCCGCGGTCAGCCGTTCCGCCATCTCTTTGGCTTTGAGCTGGGTGTTGAGCAGCGAGAAAAACAATCCGGCTAGCAGCAGGCTGATGCTCGTCCCACCCGCCAACACCGTCCATGCTTCTCTATATTTTAACGGGGATTCATGTTCGTTGATTCGCGTGAAATCCAGTGTCCAGGGGCGGCCGGCCAAAACGATCACGCGCTGCACCGGCAAGTGCGCTGCCGCCCCCTTCGGCCTGTCCCCACCGGGCAGACTGTCGTAGAGCAGCGTCGCAGGGCTCGCCTGCACGCCATCGAAGACCTTCAGGTGGACGTTTCGATTTCTTGGCAAGTGCTGCGCTCCTATTATGCCGTACATCAGGTCGTTCATCCGGAAAGGGCTATAGACCCAACCCGCAAGAGCGGCGCGCCGTTGGTCGAGGGTTATAATGGGCATTTCCGAGCGGTACACTGGCATATACATCAGGGTGCCCGCCTGGACATCCTGTCCTGTCTCCTGCACCAGCATTACCCGGCCTGAGAGGGCGGCTTCATCATGATCTCTCGCCCGCTCCATCGCCGCCCTCCGAATTGGCTCGCTCAGCATGTCATAGCCGAAAGCCCGGAGATTCCGATCGGTAAAAGGTTCGAGGAAAATGATCGAAGAGTAGATTTCCCGTTCGCCCTCTGGGCGCACTTGGTAGGTTGGGAAGCCCTCGGCACGGATATCCTGGAGATGTTGGGCCAACTCCTGGCGGGGGATCAGCTGTGCAAAGCCAATGCCCTGGACTCCGGGAAACCGTTGGTCAATGTGTTGCAGCTGGATGAAGCTATGCCATTCCTGTCGGCTGACGTGACCGGCATGGGCGTAAAACGCCGCCCCGCTGCGCAGGACCGTTTCGTGGTCTTTGAGCCGCTCTAGAATCGTTACCACGATCTCGTCGCAGTTAGCTTGAAACGCCCGCTCCGCCTCCGCACCTACCATCGATTTCATGTGCCAAGCGCGCTGGATGGTGGCACTTAACCCCACCAGGATGAGAATCGAACCCAGCCAAAGGCCGCGACGGCCCAACCGCATGGATGCCCCCTTTTTCACAGGGACCTTTCCGAGTTAAGCGTGAGGGTCACAGTCATTCAGTAATCATCCGATAGATTTCATCCCGGGATGAATGAGTCGTCAATCGGCTTCTAGGCGCATTTCTAAACAGCGGGTTTGCACAGAGGGTGCAGTCTAGCATATATGCTGCGATCGACATACCCGCACATTCCGGCAAATTCCGGCATTTTCCGGCATTTTCCGGCATTTTCAGTCTCTGGCCATTCGCGGGATGCATGCTCAGCCTGCAGCATAATGTGTACGCGCGGGTCTGTGACTCGACCAGCCGTGCTGGCAGCCCTTATTCGATGCGCGCAGAGACAAAATCGAGATGCGTAGGCACCGCAGAATAACCTCATTCGACCCAGGGCGTATCCCCTAAGCGCATTGTTTTTTAAACATTTGTTGAACAAGTCCCCGGTGACCGATTCTTGCCATTATGAACCGGCCAGTATCTGAGCGCGACGCGATAGAAATCATCATTGTCGACGACCATGCCCTCTTGCGCGGACTGCTGGTTGAAGCGATCGCCGCCGTCGAGGGTTTCATGGTGATCGGAGAGGCAGCGGACGCTGAACACGCCACAAAACTCTGCGCCGGACTCAAACCCGACGTGCTGGTGTTAGATTCCATCCTCCCCGGCCAGAATGGAGCGGCGGCAGTTGAAGGCATTCTGAAGGTATCGCCGCGGACAAGGATTCTAATGTTCTCAGGAGTGACGAGCATTGTAGCCATCCGGCAAGCATTGGGAAACGGGGCGCGGGGATTCTTGCCGAAAGCGGCGCCGTTCACAGAGCTTGTAGATGGCATTCGGCAAGTCCAAGCGGGCCACCTGTTTTTTGGCTTTGGGACCCAGCACATTATCGAAAACATCATGGCAAGGAGCGGCCCGGGGCGCATGGGTCTCAACCTCAGCGACCGCGAATACGACGTTCTTGCCGGAATAGCTCGAGGGCAAAGCTCCAAAGAGATTGCCTCCCAGTTGGGCCGTAGCGCCTTCACAATCGAGAATCACCGCCGGCGGCTAATGCTCAAGACGGGGGTGAACTCGATCGCGCAGCTTACCATGCTCGCCCTCGAGCTCGGGCTGGTGGATCCGGTGCAGCCGTTCCAATCCGTCGCGCGGCCCACGAGTTAGCCGAGATGGAATGAAATTCCGCTCAGACCTCCCCGACGTTCACTCAGCGCCACCATGAGCCAAACGACGAATTCTTGCTCCTATATATCCTTTTCTCGAAGCCTCCAGATCGCGCTCTTTCCCCTGCTCTGGTTGTCGGTTTCGAGTCTTGTGGCCCAAAATTGGGTTACGTCGGGCTTCGACGCGCCGATGACCAGTGGCGGACCGCCGCCCCCAAAGGCGGGACGCACTCTGAATGCCGGCCCGGTCGGGGTTTCCTTAGGCGTCGGGGCCGGGTTGGACTATACTGATAATGTTCGGGTGGAGACCAGTGGTCACGACGGCCTGACGGCAGAAGGGTCATTGACCTTTGATGCTCACTACCGGTTCACTAAGATCCAAGAGCTTTCGCTTAGCGGGGCCATTCGGAATCGCATTCCCATTTTTGGACCTGGCAAGCAGCTCAATCAATTTTCGGTTTCGCCGGGCTCAGCTCTTCGTTTCACAGTTTACGTGCGCGCCGTGCGGATTTCTCCTTTTCTACGTTATACGCGCTCGCTTGATCCCGTGGCCGTAGCGGTGGTCAGCAATACAGAAATTCTCGACCAATCGACTCTGAGTCCGGGGGTGCAGGTTGATCTCGGGCTGAGGAAAGCCAATCTTAGCCTGTTGGTGATGTCGCAAATGCGGTCGCAGAAGAGCGATTCATCGCAGAAAAAAAGTGCGCGTAGCGATTCGATCGCATTTCGCGTCTCGCACAGCGTGTCTTCCACCCTCACGGCCGATCTGAGCATCGCGACGAGTTCATCCTCGATCAAAAACGGTCCGGCGACCGGCAGCCGTTCCACCTCGGCGAGTGGGCTGCTCAACTGGATAATAAGCCGCAACATAAGACTGAGCGGACAGGTAGGAGGGGAACTTACCCGCTACTTTCATTCACGCGTGACGGGCGATGTCGCCCGCAATCTAGATCCGACCGTTTCCCTTTCCGTTGACCATCGGATTCGGCCAGCATTTTCCTACAGTTTGCTCCTCGCTCAGTCGATCCACGAGGGAGTCGGCACCAACTACTACGTGACCAAGGATATGGCGGTGTCGCCGACCTATCAGATGACTAAATCAGCCTCCCTTCGAGTCACCGTGGACTGGCTGAGTATCCGTGAGTCTGGCCCCACCGGCGAGGTTGGGCGTCGCCGCAATTATGCGCTCGGTTTTCTTGTGGCAACGAAGGCGAACGCCTCGCTGCAGGTTTCGTTTTCACATAGTGAGAAAACCTCAACCCTCGCCGAGCGGGCTTATCGGCAAAACCGGATTACGATCTCGGTGCGAAAGGAACTATGAGCATTTTATGCCGGCGCTTCCTCCCGTTGGGCTTAAACGCCCTCGTACTGCTGACGGCGGTTCCGCAGGGCCAGGCGGAAGAACCCACCCCGCCAGCGGTCTCACCCACAGATCACGCGGCGCCAGCACAAGCCGCTGAGATGCAACTGCGGCCGGGTGACCGGCTGCGCTTCCAGATCATGGAAGATCCAGAGGCAAAGGCGGAACTCACCGTCAACTCCTCGGGGTTTGTGGATATTCCATTACTCGGTTTGCTCGCCGCCACGGGCAAGCCTATCCTGGCGGTGGTTGCCGAGGCCAAGCTGGGCCTGGAAAAGGAGTATTATGTTAAAGCGAGCGTCCGGCTCGTGCTCATCGACCGGCCGGAAAAGTCAAGCAATCGCGGCCGAGTTTATCTGTCGGGACAGGTCAGGCACATGGGGACCTTCGAAATCGACAAGGCGGAAAACAACCCAATTGGAAAGATCATTCTGGCGAGCGGCGGCTTGGCGGAGTTTGCTGACGCGCGCCGCATCCGGATCATCCGCAAGGCCGTGACGGGCACAGATCTCAAGATAGTGACGGTCGATCTCGACGAAATCCTGACCCGCGGCCGAATTGATAAGGACATACCTCTGTTCGACGGCGATTTTGTGATCGTCGATTCCAAGCTCATTAACTGGTGAACTGATTCCCCCAATGGCGCCATCAAATATCAATTTATCTGCGGGCATGCCGGTGAAGATGCGCGTATATTTCTGGTTGCTTCCCGTAGCGACCAACCTTCGGTATGATTGGCACCACGGACACCAGCGCCGGTTCGGACCACGTCAAGCTTGCCCCGAGTAGCGGCACCGCAACCCAAATCGCCCGAATGCGCGAACTGCAGCTCGAGCGAGCCGCCGCGGCGCTGATCTTTCTACCCCTGCACCCGCGTTTTCAGCGCATCGACGCAGAAGTTACCAAAGCTACTCAATTGGTGGCATTTCTGGCCAAGCAGGACGAGGAGACCTACCAGCAGGAGGTCAAGTCGCTGCGAAGTGAACTTCAAGTGATCGGCAAGTCCATGGCAGAATGGGAAAAGAAGACCGTGCAGTCCTCGGAGATCGAAGCCGAGCATCAGAAGATCCTCAGCTCCATCTCACGCACCCGAGATCTCTACCAACGCATGGTCGCGATGCTGCAAAACATTGATTTCCGCAAGGGGGTGGACGCCGAGCTGATTCAAATCCTCCAACGGGCGACCGAGCCGACGAGGTCTACCCCGAATACTCTTAAAGTGGCGGCGCACGGTGCGCTGCTGGGCCTCCTGGCCGGCGCGTTCCTGGTTTGGGTGCGAGCGGCGGCGTGAACATCACCAAGAACGGGCGGTTTGAAAACCACCGCGCCATTTCGTAAAAAACGCCGGTGGTTTTGGCGACCTCCGG
>JBIJCX010000107.1:0-23738 GCA_044344465.1 Opitutaceae bacterium | reverse complement strand
AAGAAACCATGGGTTTCAAACCGCCGGAAGAAGATGAGTTTCATCCCGCCGCTGGCATTTGGGGCGCCAGCAAGATTGATGGCCGTGCATTCTCCTCCGAGGAGGTCGAGTCCTGCCTCGGATTGTCAGCGAGCGGAGACATTCCCCGATTAGGTCGAAAAATTGAGCCCTTCATCGTTGCCGAAAAATGCCCGCAGCAATTTGCGGAGGCCTTTCGCGGACTGCGCGCCAACGTCATGCTCCAGTGTGTTTCGCAAGGCTCATCCCGCGCCATCGCGATTTGCAGTTCGGTACCCGCGGAGGGAAAATCAACCGTAAGCATAAACCTTGCGCTGACCTCGGCACAGGCGGGCATCCGAACCCTGCTCATCGACACAGATATTCGGCGCGGCATGATGGGCGTTCGCCTCGGGATTCCCGCGCGCACACCGGGATTTGGTGATTTTCTCAGCACGAGGAGGTCATGGCGCGAATTTGTGGTGCGCGGATCGGAATCAAACCTGTCGATAATGACGAGCGGTTTGGGCGCTATGGCCTCAGTCGACTTGCTGCTGAGCGAGGAGTGTGGACAATTCCTAGATGAAGCAAAGAAAGAGTATCAATTGGTGGTGCTCGACACAGCGCCCCTGCTCGTGGTGCACGACGCCACCAAGATCCTGCGCCACGTCGATCTCACCGCCTTGGTGGTGCGAATGAGATTCACCAATTTGCGGAATGCGGCACGGGTTCGGCACATCATCCGACGCTACTTGAAAAGTGAACCTTTGCTGATCCTGAATGCCTCTCCCAAAAGCCACTTGTCGCCGGACTACTACAATTACCCTACCGCACGCGCCACGTAACTGGTCAGGTCCCCCAACGACAGTCGTCGCTCCGCCAAGGAAGTGATTTGTCGTTGCCCAGCTCAGGTAACTTGGACGTGAAGACGCCGCGCCCGCGGTCGGAAAATGGCAGACTTCATGAATGTCTGACTTCCGCCTCCGCTCCCCCTGACTGTCTGTCAGTCCCTACTGCCGCTTTTCATCGCGGCATAACAGTTGCTTGATGGAACTTAACAGTTTGGAGACGACGAAAGGCTTCGACAGGTGCATATCGCCAATCGCGCAGAGCTTGGCAATTTCGGCGGGTTTGGAACTTGTAAAGCCACTGACTAGGAGAATTTTCGTCGCGGGCTGGTGGGCGCGGATGAGACGTGCGAGGTCCACGCCATTCATCCGAGGCATGTCGTAGTCGGTGATCACCAGAGCGAAGGCGGCGCTGGGCGTTACAACGAGTGCGGCGCCCTCAGCGCCGTCGTTCGCAGTGACGACCTCGTAGCCGGCGCTGCTCAGGGTTTCCCGGATGGTCTCGCGAATGGCCTCCTCGTCGTCGACGACCAAGATACGCTCACCACAGCCACGTTTGACGGAATGTTCTTCGGTTCCGCTGTGACTGACGGCTTTCTCATTGCACGCGGGCAGGTAGACGCGAAACGTCGTGCCGCAGCCAGGTTCGGTTTGCAGGCTGATAAATCCGCCGTGCACTTGAACGATGCCACGCACGGTGGACAGACCGAGACCGGTGCCGCCGTGTGCGGACTTGGTGGTAAAGAAGGGCTCCCAGATGTGCGCGAGAACCTCGGCCGGAATGCCCGTCCCGGTGTCGCCGATCTCGAGCACAAGCCAGGTGCCGGGACTGCCGCCTTCGATGGCGCAGGCCGCGTTGGCATCGAGCTCACAATTCTCAGCTCGCATCCGCAAGGTGCCGCCTTCTGGCATGGCATCGCGGGCATTAATACAGAGGTTGAGCAACACCTGATGTATATGGGTTGGGTTGCCGTTAATCGGCCAGAGATCGCTGGCCTGATGATTGTCGAGCACAATTGATTTGGGCAACGTCGCGGTGAGGACTTCGGCGAGATCGCGCAACAAGTGCTTAACCTGTATAAGCTGCAGCTGACCCGTGATGCCGTGGGCGAATCCTAGGATCTGCCGGATGAGGTTCGTGCCACGCTGAACGCAATTCTCCATGGTATCGAGCAGTCGGACGTCTTTTACTCCAGAGAGACGGGAGCGAAGAATCGTTACCCCCATGCCGATGGGGGCCATGACGTTGTTGAGGTCGTGCGTCATGCCGGCAGCGAGCATGCCGATGTTTTCCAACCGCTGGGTGCGAAGAAGGGTTTCCTGAAGTTTCTTCTCCTCGGTGATGTCAGCGCTGATACTCAACCATCCGGTCGGAAGCCCAGCCTCATCGCGAAGGACCGTGACACTCCCGTCGAGGATGAGACTTGCTCCGCTGCGTTGCTGGCTGCGGAGCTCTCCCCGCCAATCGCGGATGTTCTCGAGGGCGCTACTGACCGAGTCATCGCGGCCAACCCCACCGAGGGAGAAGACCTCGCTCAGACGGCGCCCCTTCATTTCGTTGGCAGTCCATCCGAACAGCCGTTCGGCGCCGCGATTCCAAAACTTGATGCATTTATCGAGGTCGGCCGTAATGATTGCTTCATTGGCCTTGTCCAAGAGCTCGGCCTGCTCGCGCAACCGACTCTCAACCCGCCTGCGCGCGGCGTCTTCCGCCTGCAGGGCTTCATTTGCCCTCACGAGTTCGTCAGTGCGCGCCTGGACGCGAGCCTCAAGGTTCTCGTTCAGCTGTCGAAGCTCCGCCTCCACGCGCTGCAGCCGATAATTCTGATCCACGGCGGATTCGTAGGTGGAGAGCAGGAGATTGACGGCCTGAAGGCGGCTCGCGGCGATATGGTGCACGTTGCCCCCGACCTTTATCTCGATCGGGATGGCTTCGCGCAGGGAGGATTGCAGGTGGCGGTTCTCCTGGATATCGCGCAGCCGCGGCACCAAGAGTCTCTCGTTGAACGGCTTGGTGAAGAAGTAGTCCGCACCGCACTCGAGGGCCAGAATCACATCCGCGGCATCGGCGAGCGATGTGAGCAGTATGACGGGCAAACCGGCTAGCGCGTGGTCGGAACGGATACGCCGGCACAGCTCATAGCCGTCCATCTCCGGCATGTTGATGTCGCTGATTACCGCCATGGGCAGATGCCTGTCGAGCAGGGTCATGGCCTCGAAACCGTTTCGCCCATGCCTCACGATGAACCCGTTTTCCTCCAATATGAATCGAATCTCCTCCGCCTGGGTCGGGCTGTCCTCGACGATCAGGATCTCAGTTCCAGGACCGCCAGATTGCAGGGATGAGTTCATATAATTCAGGAGGTTGAGGCTTACAGTCCTGGCGTCTTGTCGCCTGCGAACTGGCCCAACATTTGGGCGATGTTCTCAGGGGTCAAAATATGGGTCGCACCGCCTAGCCGGATCGCCTCTCCAGGCATTCCATGCACGGTCGAGCTTTCCGCGTCCTGCGCGATCGTGATTGCCCCATGATCTTTCAATGCCTTCAGCTCCTCGGCGCCATCACACCCCATTCCGGTCAGAAGCACGCCCACAACATTGGCGGCAAAGGGGGTCGAGGCGATGGAGCGAAACAGGTGGGCGACCGCGGGGCGCAGTCCGTTCATGGGTGCGTTCCTGCTGAGCACGATGGCCCCTGAAGCGTTCAGGCCCATGTGGTGGGTGTCCGGCGCCAGGTAAGCGTGACCTGGCAGCGGAACCTCGTTCTGCTGGGCAATGTGGACAGGAAAGCCCGTGGCGAGCTGTAACCAGGAGACCATCCCGGGCAGAAAACCGGGGGCGATGTGTTGCACGACCAAAATGGGCACCGGGAAACCGGGTGGAAGCCCTGAGAGGATCGTCTGAAGGACCGGCGGGCCGCCCGTCGAGGCCCCAATTGCGACAAGCATGATCGCCGCTTTCGGCTTGGGTGCGACGAGTCTGGCCATTTCAAGGGCTGGGCGCGCGCCGTGTATGAGGAGCGGCCGTCTCCTGACCAGCTTGACTTCCGACATCAGAACCACGGTGTCGGCGAGCGAGCGAGCCAAGGCATGATAGTTCGCATGCGCCAAGCCCTCGGGCTTTGCGACCAAGGCCAAAGCACCGGCCTCGATCGCCTTGAAGGAGATCGTCGGGTCCGACGAGTGCAGGCTGGTGCAAACAACGATCGGCACCGGCTTGGTATGCATGATGCGTGAAGCCGCCTCCAATCCGTCTATATCCGGCATCGTGACATCCATGACGATCACGTCGGGGTTGAGGCGCTCACTGAGCGCGATCGCCTTAACGCCGTTGTCGGCGGTTCCGATCACATGCAGTCTTGGATCGGAATTCATGATATGGACGAGCAGCATCTGGTCCACGAGCGAATCATCCACCACGAGCACGTTGATCTTCTTGTTCATGTCGTCACGCGAGTCGCCGGACGATGTCGAGAAGGTTGCTCTGATCGAAGTCGCTCTTGACGATGTAGGCGCTCGCGCCGACATCGATGCCACGCTCCCGGTCCTCCGGCGAGGAGAGGGCGGTCACAAGCACGACGGGGATCTCCGCCATGCGGCGCTCCGCGCGAATGCGAGCAGTGAGGTCGAAGCCATTCATGCACGGCATCTCGACATCGGACACAACGAGGTCGAACGTTCCGGAGCGAAGCGCCTCCAGCGCCTGAACCCCATTCACGACAGTCTTCACCCGGTAGCCCGCCGACTCCAGTATCCCCTTGATAAGCGTGCGGGACGTGATCGAATCTTCGGCAACCAAGATCCACTTGGGTTTTTGTTCGATCCCGGCGACCCTGGATTCGGAACGCGTCCGGTGTCCTCCCGCGCCAATCTTCCGCGCCGACTTAAGAAGGTCGGACGGATTGAGGACCGGAACGAGCTTTCCCGAGGAGAGCACCGTGGCACCGGCTACATTGCGCACGCGCAGGAGAGGCGGGGCAAGGCTCTTCACCAGCACTTCCTCATCGTGGAGCACCTCGTCGACTGCGAATGCGACCCTCGCGTCCGACGTTCCGAGGATCACCACCGGCAGGGTGACCGACGGCTGCGTCCCTGCTTGCTCATTGGAGATTTCAAGAACCTCAGCCAGGCGGACAAGCGACACCGCGCGTCCCTTGAATGAAATCGTTTCGCGGTTTTCCACCGTCCTGATGTCCGTCGTCTTGACCAGAGCCACCCGTTCAATCGAGGTCACTGGAAGGATGAAGTTCCTGTCCAGCACTCTGACCAGAAGCCCGCGGAACGCCGCAAGCGTGATGGGCAGCACCAGGCGGAATCTAGTGTCTTTTCCGAGGTTCGTCTCGACGATCACGGTCCCGCCGAGCTTCTCGGTCTCTTCCTTCACGATCGCGAGCCCTAGGCCACGACCCGAGATATCGGTCACCATGGAACTTGTCGTAACCTCGGACTGGAAGATCAGCGAGATCGCTTGGAACTCGCTGAGATCCATGGCGCCCTCGGCCGAAATGACTCCTTTCTTCACGGCGGCACGCTTCACCCTTTCCGGGTCTATCCCCGCCCCGTCGTCTCTAATCGAGACCTCGACCTTGCTGTCGTCGATCATTGCGACCGTGACGGCAAGCGTGGCCGAGGCGGGCTTTCCGCATCGTCTGCGATCCTGGGGAGACTCCACCCCGTGATCGATGGCGTTGCGCACGAGGTGGATCAAAGGATCCTTCAGCCCGTCGAGAATACGCTTATCCATTTCCACCTCACCCCCGCTGAGCATCAGGTTGATCTCCTTACCTTTTTCCCGGCCCAATTGACGGACCAGCAGCGGCAGGGAATCCGTGATCGTGCTGACGGGAATCATCACCAGCCGCTTAGTTCCATTGATCACCCCATTGACCATCTTGGCTGCCGCGTGCCCGTCGCGCTTTGCGCTCACATGAGCCGCGACGATCAGCGAGTCCAAGGACTTCAAGTGGGCGGAGTTCCATTCGAGGAAATCGATCAGCCTTGTGGCCGCGGAAAGCGGGTCATCGGGCGCAGGGTCGGCCTCGGGCGCCTGGCGCGGCAAGGCATTGCACAGGGCCCGCAAGGAAAGTTGGAATTTAGACCACTCCTGCTCCCACTCGACGAACCTTGCGCGGATGTCGCTCAGGTCGCCGACGCGCTGTTTCGCCGCCTGTTTCAGGGTCAATAACTCCTCCACCTCCTGCAACACGTGCTCGAGTTTGTCCCCGGCGATCCTAACCGTCTCCAACGGCCTTGGGCCAGACCGTTCAACAGGTCGCGCCAGACTCGGATCTCTGGGGGATGCATGGTCGCCCACAGGCGCCGGGTTGGCGGCTGGAGGTAAATCCAATGCCCGGTCTGGTCCGGCTTTCACGCCCGAGTTCGATGGGGAGGCGGCCCCGATAGTCAGTACTTCGAGCGCACTCAGCAGGTTCACGACCGCCGAAGCCATGACGGCGGATTGCTTGCCGCCCAAGCTGTGGACCAGCCCGGTGATCAGGTCGACCGCCTTGTAGAGGACGTCGAAGGACTTCGCGGTGGGACTCAATGTTCCCTGCTTCCAGCCGGCAAAAATGCTCTCCAAGGCCTGACAGACCAGCTCGACGTCCTTCGCGCTCACTGCGCGAGACGCCCCCTTTAGGCTGTGGGCCGTCCGGAAAATCGTTTCATATCGCGTTGGATTCCGTGGAGCCAGTGGCTCTTTTTCCAAGTTGAGCAACTCCACCGCCATCGTCTGCAAATGTTCTGCCGCCTCCATCCGGAAGGTGGCGCGCAATCGCTTAAGAAACTCTTCCTCCCTCGGGGTCATCGCTTGATTCGAAGAACGAGGCCTGGTCAAAATTTGTAGTGCGCCGTCAAGCGCTTCAGTCGTTCGCCCAGTTCCTTGAGGTTGTGGGCGGCGGACTCCAGTTGTTTGGCCCCATCAACGTTCTGCAGGCTCGCCTGCCTGACTCCCTCCATCGAACTCGCCACCTGATCCGCACCAACCAACTGCTGCTGGCTTGATGCAGCTATCTGGATGGCTGCGTCCGCGGACTCGGAGACATTGGAGGAGAGAAGCACGATGGCCTGACCCGCTTGCGCCGCCTGGGTGACTCCTACCTCCACCGCCTTGTTGCCCTGTTCGGTCGCAAGCATAGCCGCGCTCGTCGCCTTTTGGACCTCGCGGAGAATCGCCGTCACCTGGGCGGTGGCTTGCTTCGATTGTTCCGCCAGGTTTCTAACCTCCTGCGCGACCACCGCGAACCCCCGGCCCTGCTCCCCCGCCTTCGCCGCCTCGATGCCAGCATTAACCGCGAGCATGTTCGACTGCCCAGCCAGATCCTCCACCGTCGTGACAATCAGCCCGATGGATAGAGCCTGCTCGTTCAACCGCATCATCTTGTCGCTGATGAACTCCATCTGTTCACGGATCCGCGACATTTTCCCCACGGTATCGTCGACCGCTTTACGCCCGACTTGGGCGATTTGGACGGCCTTCGCCGATGTTTCGGAGACCGACTTGGCTTTTTGGCTGGAGACCGCGGTGGTCTGCCGGAGTTCCTCCATGGTCGTGGTTGTCTCGCTCACTGAAGCGGCTGTTTCCGCCGAGGTGGCGGCAAACTGGGTCGTGGAGGTCGAGATTTCAGCGGCCGCCGAGCTGAGTACGCTGACTCCCTCGGCAATGTTCTGGATCTGGCTCCGCAAGTTGTCGGCGAGCCGCACGAATGAGCGCGCCAGAACCCCGAACTCATCCTTTCGCTCCATGTTGGTGCGCTCGAAGGCTAGGTCGCCGGCAGCCAACCGCTCGGCCATGGACGCGATCACACGCAGCGGATCCGCAATCGCGCGGCCGAGGGTGACCGCCAAGACCCAGGCAAGGAGGATCGCTATGATTCCGATCACGCCCATGGTTGCCTTGGCCGTTTCGGCTTGGGCCTGCGCCTTATTTGAAGCAACGAGGCTGTCCTCGCATGCAGTTGTGTAAAGCACTGACTCGAGCATGGAGAGTTTCTCGAAGCGGGTCGCCTGCACCTGGGCGCCCATTGCCAACGCCTCGTTCATTTTCCCTTGCTTGAGCAGGGCGAATTGCTCGGCGCGGCCTTGCTGGTAGGCTTCAGCGGCGGCCTTCAGTTCGATCAGGCGGGCAGCGGCCACCTTGTCATCACGCATCTGGACCATGAGTGATTCTAGTTCCTTGTTGAAACGGACGGTCTGCTGCTGAATGTCGATATTCGATATCTGGATGCCCTCCTTATCCAGACACGCGCTGAGCATGCGGAGCCGCTGCTCGTTCTGAACATCGCGCAAGCGCACGATGTCATTGAGGACATCGATATTGTACACCACGTAGGTCCGCAGCGAGGCCTCAATGTTGGCGATCGACCAGACTGCGATCACGATTGCTGCGAGAAGAAGCGCCAGAATCAGTCCTGTTCCCAGGGAAATCTTGGTGCGGGTGGATAAGTTGTGGCTCCAGTTCATGATGTGAGTTTTCATTGGGAAAGGTCCGGTATGGCAGGCGTGAGGTGGATCAGAGAGGAACGCTTCATTTCTCGACTTCCTCCTCCACGATCTGGCTGCGGTCGGACAAGATACGGGCGACATCAAGCACCGCCAAGCGGTCGGCCGTGACCCCCTTGAGGTAATCGGCTCGGATGTCCGTGAGCGTCGGCAGGGATGACTGCAGGGCCTCGAGTGGCACGCGGCGCATGCCGGAGATTTGGTCGGCCAGGATGCCCAGTTCGATATTCCCGTGGCGCACGACAAGGATGTGGTGAAGATCGACAATGCCCCTCGCGGGCAGTTCGAAGAAGCATCTGAGATCGATGATGTGCAGGATCTTTCCGCGCACATTTACCAAGCCCACAACAAAGGCAGGCGTGCACGGCACAGGGGTACAGTTTGAGAACGGCAGGACCTCGCTGACGCAGGTCGCCTCGACGGCATAGCGCTCGTCTGAAACGGAGAACTCAACCACTTCGACGACCGCATCGCGTTCCGCCCCTGATTCGGGGACGCGCGCGAAGGCCGCCGCACGCATGCGCATAATCGCCTGACTGTCTTTGCCCTTGGCCGGAGCGGATTTCATGTGTGTCTGGCGGTGTCGGCCATCCGTTGGGGCTGATGCTCGCGTGAGCTGACGCGACCGGCCCGGATCGGCGGTGATTGCACCTCAAGCACACTAGTGAGGATGTGCACCAGTCGTCCGGCTGTCATGCCCTCGGACTCCGGAATGGCGCAGTCCGGGCTGAGTTTGTCTGCAAGCGAGAGCGCGTTGCGCAGGTGCCTCCGAGCTTCGGCAGTGCGTCCACCACCGCGCGCAAGGCTGGCGAGGCTGACATGTGCAGCGATGAAGTCGGGGTCCAGATAAAGCACCCGCTTGTGCGTACGCTCCGCTTCATGGACCATTCCCAGCTCCTGGCAGATAGTGGCTCGCAGGTAATGGGCGACAGGGTTCATCTTGTCGCCCTGCAGAAGTCGAGTGCAGGTCTCCAATGCGGAGGTCCATTGGCCTTGGTTGGCCTCGGACCGTGCGACGACGATCATGCCGGCAGGCCCGGCACTCGGAGCAAACGCGGAACCCACAAAAGCTAATGCGGCTGGTTCATGGCGATCGCTTTGCCGGTCAGGCATTGCGTTCCCGAAGATCTGTTGCGCCCGATGATTCAGTCTCTGCTCTCGCTGCTGCAGGAGGGCCGGATCGGCCATGCGGTCCATCAGCAGAGAAGTGGGAGACTCCGGCGGCCGGTGTCTCTTGGAGCGCTTTACGAAAATGGTCGTGTTGCCAAGCCGGGTCGGGACCAGTTCGGGCTCCTCAACATGGCTGACCTCAGCGGCGCTCAGGATCAACCAACCGCCCTCCACCAGACATTGTGCGAGGTTGTGCACCGCACGGGAGAACTGCCCCGGCGTGAAATACATGAGCACATTGCGGCACAAGATGAGATCCATCGTGCCCGTTCGGTTCTGCGTCGATGGGCACTTGAACTCCGCCAAGTTGAGTGCCGCGAACCTGACTTTGCGCCGGATGTCGACCCGGACCTCGAAGCGGTCTCCTTGCATGGGAGAGAAATAGCTCGCCTGCAGCCAAGGCGGGGAGCCGCGGAAGGACCAGGACCGGTAGATCCCCGCCCGGGCCTTACGCAGGAAGTGCGGATTAATGTCGGTGGCCAGCAGGTCCAGTTCGCAGGAGGGGAAGCGCGACTGCATCCGGTCGAAAACGATGGCGAGCGTGTAAGCCTCTTCTCCGGTGCAACACCCGGCGCTCCATATCCGACACCGCGGAGGCAGCCCAGGCCGCGAGGAAACCATCTGGGGCACAAAGTGCTCCACAATCAGGTCAAAGACCTTCGGGTCCCGATAAAAATAAGTCTCACCGACTGTAAGGATGCTGGCGAGAAGCTCGAGTTGCCGATCGTCCAGCGAATCCGTCAGAAGCGAACCAATAAAAGCGTTGCGATCCGGATATCCCGAAACCTGGGCGGCTTGGCCCAACAAGCGCTCCAAGTCCTTTGTGCGCTCAGGCGGGTAATTGAGGCCGAACTTGCCTGCGATGAACTCGCTCACTTCGCCCAAACGGCTGGCTGTAAGCGTCGGAGTCATGACCGGACAGCTGCTGCCATGACCGAATCAAGCCGCCTGGCTTCGTCCAAAGAAAGGAATTGGGCCAGATCGTGGATCAGAACGATCCCATCTTGAAGCCGGATTGCCCCGCGCACATACGGCAGCTCGGGAAGAAACGCGTCAGTATTTATGATCTCGTCAGGCGCTTGCTCGATGATTCCCCAGGTGCAATCAGCGACGAGAGCGACCGTCCGGCCCGAGACCTTCGCCACGATGAAGTGATCACTGACTTGGATTTCCCGCTCCTGCAGATCAAAGCGCCGCCGAGTGTTCATTACCGGAACGATGCGCCCTCGCAGGTTGAACACACCGAGGACGATGTCCGGCGCGTTGGGCAGCGGCGTAAGCTCCAGCGCAGGAACCACCCGCTCGACGACGTCGAGGCTCAAAGCGTAGCGCCCAGCATCCAAGGAGAACTGGACAAAACGATCAGGCGCGTTCGTGCTGACTACTCCTTTCATCGGCTGGAATTACTGTCAAAGGCATGCCAGATCCTTGTCACCATCAGCCGGGCCATCATCCCCGCCCGGACGAACACCGGCACTGCCGACTCTGGAGCGGAAACAGCCATAGTTTCTCCGGGCCTTGCTGGCGCTGTTCTGGTTAGGCCAGATATTGCCGTCGGCAGCCATTTCCCCAGAAGTGCGGCCCGAAACTGTGGCGACACCGGCTTGAACATATAGTCGTCCATCCCCGCGACTGGATTAGCGATCAGAGCCATAGATATTATTACTACACGTGATGAGGTGAGCTGCTTCACTGTATGTGCTGCCCCCAAATACAACTCTTTCACATTAGCGACTTCTTGCGTGTGGGGGTTGTGGGAGCCCACATTCACGCCCAGGTGCCCGACTCGTGCTGGCGCGGCGGCTGGTGGGTGCACTGGGCAAAACCGCAACGACTAACTTAACGCAGTAATACTGGTCGCTCGCTTACTTCCAAGCAGCCCAATCTCAATTGCGTAGTGCAGCAAATCCAACGGATTCCTGGCGTGAGCGCGCTCCAGCAGTACCTGGCGGATGTTATACGCTGTCTGGACGGAAATGCGCAGATCCGTGGCGACCGACTTGATCGTTTCGCCCCGCACGAACAGACTTAGCGCATGCAGTTCCCGTTTCGCGCTTAGTTGTCCGTGCAGCGACCGCCCGCAGGTCCGGGCCAACTGTGCGAGAATCCGGCTCGGGCCGGTCGAGAAATAGCATCCACCATGATCGACTCGTGCCAACGCCGCGCGCAGGCTTTCGAGAGATTCACTTTTTTCGATATAGCCGACCGCTCCAAGAGACAACGCAGCATGCACGGAATGGATCGTGGCCGTGCCGGAAAACACGATGATCTGGGGTGGGTTCGCCTGTTCTCGCAGCTGGCGCATCGCCTCCAACCCGCCCAGGCCTGGGATCATCAAATCGAGCAAGATGATGTCGGCATCGTTGCGTGAAAAATTCAGGATGGGCGCCGCATCCACACTCGCTCCCACCAAGGAAAAGCCCGGAACCGTGGTAAAGAATATCTCCATCAATTCGCGGACACACGCATGGTCCTCGACGAGCCACACTTTGCGCCCCGGGGCGAACTTTGCCGTCGCTCCATCTTCAGTCGCGGGAGTGCATGGTGCTTTTGCGATTATCATGAGGGAATCAACACATGGATTTCTTGCGCTGTAAACTCGTAGGCGGTGGGATATCGGCCGTAGTTCTACTCCTTTTGCCACAGCCCCGCCGCGCGCCCCGGTCCGGCCGTGCTTCCGCTCTGGCAGAGCACGACACCACTCCTGCTTTCGGCCCATTTGCAGCGCTCGCCCGTAGAGGTGGCGAGACAAGATCTTGTCAATGCTACTGCGTTTACAATCGGGGCCCAAACGCCAGATTTTCGCCCAACTAATCAAGTCAAGGTTGACGACTGTTCGATCGCTCTTAAAATTTATGAAAAGTTCCGTCATCAACCGTACGCATGCCGCCGCGGTATTCTGCATTCTCTCCCTGCACTCGGGATCCGGGGTTAGCTTAGCTGCCGAGCAAGGCAGTGGAATGGTCGTTGCCCCATCGGATCGCAAGACCGCGACCGTACCCCAGCAGCCCAAGGAAGTAAATGTCGCCACGATTTCTCGTGGCGCCAGTATCGTCAGCGACTCGCTTGGGAACGATCTGATCGGGCTAATCGACAACACCGCCGGCAAGTCAGCCACGATGGTTCCGGACAAGGGTGCTAGCGCCGCTATCTGCAGGATTAATTTGGCCGCCTTGACCGACGTCACACGTGTGGCGCTACAGGTCGGCAATCAGAAAGGAACCCTGCGGATAGTGGCGCTGAACGGTTCGGGGGATGTCTCCGATCCGGACAAAGCGCTAGCTACTGGCAAGGTGCTGTCTTCGCTACGCCTTGATGGCAAGAATACGGACCTCAGCATCGATCTCGGTTCGGCCTCGGTCAAAAATGTTGCGGTCATCTGGATTCCGGATGTGCCGGGCCAAGCGCTCACGGTGACTAATGTCGGTTTGTTCACCCGCAACCCGCCCCCAGAGAGCGTCCCCCGGACGGCTTCGACCGTGGCCCAAGCAGCTGCCAACTCATCGACCGCAACGGAGGCCGACAAATCCTCGCGCTCGAATACCGGCTCTTCCGCCGCGGCGTCCGATGCGGCCGGGGCGGCCAGCCCCGCAAGCGCCAATAGTATCGGCCAGCCATCATTCACCACTGGAACCTCCTCCACGGATGGACTCCGATCCGATTCTACGCCACCGCCGGTACCACCCGCGGTAAGACCGGTAAGTGTTATTTAGGTTTCAGTTTTCCCCCTCGAGGCCAATAACGGTCTCGCTCTTGAATACTGCAGCGGCCAATCAACCTCCGAACTCAATATCTCGCGTTCGCCGGCTCTGCCGAACCATTGGTGTTTTGGTGACGATTGTCCTCGGCTGCGGAACACTTTGGGCCGCTTTGTTTCAGAGCCCAATGCTAGGGGCGAGCATGGGAGCAGCGTTGGGCATCAGCCTGACGGCCCTGGCGGCGTTCGGTCCGCCCGATACGCAGCACGATTCAAAGTCAACCCTGTGCCTGCTCGCATTTGTTGGCGTTCTCATCCTAAAGGATCTTTTACCGGCCGGCGGAATAACGGGGTCACTTGAACGGGCGGCGGCCCTCGGCACCACGCAACTGCAGTGGCCAGCGACAGCGCGCAACCCGGAGTTTGGCCGGGGCGCCAGTCAGGCGGCAAGTCTGCTCCTTGCGATCACGATCGGCGCACTCGTTTGCACGGTTGCTTCACGCGGCGGCAAGAACGTGGGGGTCATCACGGGGATTGTTCTCGCCGGGGCCCTGGGGTTCACGGCGTGCGTCTATGCTGGCATGGACACCGTCAAACCCTATGGCCCGGAAAATCACACTGGCTTGGTCGTCAGTAAGAATGGGGCGGCCACGGTCGTCGCTCTCGGAGTCATCCTGATCTTCGGCCCAATCGCGAGTGCCGCCAGACGTCGCTCGCTCGTCTCGCTTTGCCTTCTTTTCGTTTGCGGCGCGCTGTCCTTCGCGGTGCTCGCGAAGCTCAATTCCCTCACCGGAGTTTTAGTGGCGGTGGTGGGCCCCGCTGGTTTCCTTTTTCTCTCGGATTTCGGCCGCCGCCAGCAGGCGCAGCGTTTCCTGTGGGCGATTGCGGCCGCGACCCTTTCCCTTTTCCTAATCGTTCTGGCCAACGCGGATATCGCCGGTCGACTGGGCGGCCTTTTCACGGACTATCGGTGGCAAATCTGGCGGGATGTCTGGCCCATGCTGAAAGCTTTTCCACTATGGGGTGTTGGCCAGGGTGCATTCGAGCGCGTGTACCCCCTTTTTGGACAGTTGGCGATCGCCACCGATTCACGACTAGCGCACCCCGATTCCAGTTGGGTCCTGCTCGTGGTCGAGTGGGGCCTGTTGCCGACGGTTGCGATGGTCGGATTCTTTGTCAGGTTGTTGGCACGGGCGATCAGGGCGCTAGCCGGTCAGGAGCCGGGGGTGCCACGCGATCTGAATCTGGCGGCGCTCTGCGCTCTCGTCGGCTGGCTTGCCGCGGCGTTTACGGATACCGCCCTCCACCGGCGTGAAACGCTGCTCATCGGCGCCATTCTCACGGGTTTGGTCGCCGCCGTCAGTCCGCCGAGAGCCACCAGTGCACGAGGGCGATTTTGGTGGCTGCCCACCACGGGGGCCGTTGCGCTCGCGCTAGTCTTCGCGGGTTGGGCCTACCGCGTAGGACTGACGGCACCGCGCTGGGGTCTGCTCGATCCCGAACGACAATGGCTGTCAGCGGTTGCGGCGTTGCAGCAAGGCGCCACGGTGGAATCGCAGTTGCCGCGATTTCGTGCCGCGGTCCGGCTGCAGCACCGCTCCGCCATTTACCCGCTGTTGATTGCAAGATTCATCCATCCCTCGCGCCCAGAGGCCGCGGCTGAATTTTGGCAGGCCGTTTTTCGCCGCTCCGGGGAGATGGGCGCGGCGTATTTGTCCGACGCCTGTTCCCGGTGGCCGCAAACATCTACCGCCTACTGGCGCGCAGTGCTGAATTCGACCGACCCGGACCTCATTTTGCTCCTGCCGGTCGTCTCCCCATCCGAGCAACTGGAAATCCTCCAGAGTTGGTTGGACGGTCTGGCCCATCGGCCGCCCGTGCCGCCCCGCAGCTGGAAGTATTTCCTCGACGCCACCGTGCGGGCCGGAGCTTTCTCCACCCTTGTGCGTGGTCTGACTCAGGTTGATTCCGCGCCCGCCGCTTTCTGGGAGCAGTCGTGTCGTGCCCTGCTTGCAGCGCAAAACCCTCGCGCTGCATTGTATGCAGCGACTCATCTGCTAGTCGGCGGCGATGAGACCGCGGATTTTCCGACGACCCCGCCGTTGTTGGGGCTTAACACTCTTCTGGCCTTGGGACGCTTCCCGGAAGTGCAGGCCCTCGTGCGGCAGACCACGAACCTCCCTCCTGACGAACAACTGGAGATGCTCGCTAAAATCTGCGCGAAGCCCGGCGCTCCAGCTTGGTTTCATCTGCGCTATTCCCGGGTCGCCGCCGCCTCCGGTCACGAGGCGTTGGCCGCCGAGCAAATTCTGGCGGCGGTTGCCAAGCCCCAATTGTGACGGCGACGGTAAGTCAGGGATGTCCGGTGGCGGCGAGGCGCTGGCCCGCACCACGTGGTTCGACGCGCTCCATTCCCGCCGGCGCGCGGCCATGGTCGCCGAAGTGGCCACGCGCGCCTACGTGCCCTTTCAGGGCGATGGCGTGCGCCGGCACGAGTGGCCCGTCTTCAAGCAGCACCTGCCACGGTGGCGGCATTATGAGCGCTTATGGCGACAATAAGTCGTCATAGATTCTCTGTGGAGATCGTGCGCAGCTCCAGTTCTCTGGGGGCGTGAAATTCACGGGTTTCTTTATTGCTGTGTTCGCAGCTATCGCCGCAGCAGAGGGCGCGTATGCTGCGACTGCTCCGACGTTGGTGGCCCAGACCGACGCCGCTATGACCTCGGCCAAGACGACAACTGTCACGGGCGGAACGGCAGGGAACTACACTTTTACGTCGAGCTTCATGAACGACCCGACTGGCGCTACCAATAAAGCAGCTCTAGGAGTCACGGGGACCGCCACGAGTGGCCTGAACTCAGCGACATTTTCTGGCATCACCTACAATACAACCAACGATTCGCCAGGCGATGTTTACTCCACCGCGGCATTCCTTTTTGATACCGGGGTCTTGGGGGATTCGACCGCCACGGCGAATTCGACCACCGCTGGTCTTGCGTTTCGCTTTAAGGGCAGTAAGTCCACGGCGGCCAGCACCTATTACGTTGGGGTGGATTTAGCCAAAATCGGTGATGTCGCCGCGGTGACAGCAACCAGCACCGCTGGGGTCGCCACGATTGACTTCGTGATCGGCGCGACGTTTAGCGGAGTTACGACCACCACTGCGACCACGGCGAAAATTTTCGTCGCTGGAGTCAGCGGCACAGGAAACACGAATTCGAGCAACATCGTCATCGCCTCCGGAGATGCGACCAAAGTTCAGTTCATTGATGGCACCAGTGGCGGTAGCACAATCGGCACGAGCTCCTACCTCACTGCCACCGGCAGCAACTATCTTTACGTGAATGGCGCAGGCACCTCCGTGACTTTCGGCGCACTCTACACGGAGATCAACAATGCCCTCGTGGCCATTTACGGCGGCAACACCACCACCCAATGGAACACAGGGGACACGGTGCGTTTTGTGCCGCTTTCGGTCAACGGCTATGTCACGAGCAACTTGAATGTGGTCAGTCCGACTGGAACTAATGCCGATTTCATGGGCGGAACGATGAACACGGGTTCAACGATTCCGTTTGGAACCAATGCGACCGCAGCGATCACCGATGCTTACGAGACGGGGAGCACTTTTACCTTGAGCCGCACGGGGATAGAAGGCGGTTTCACTCCTGTGCCCGAGCCTGCGACTTGGGTGAGCACCGGAGCGCTTCTCTTGGCTGGCCTAGTGTTCCGCAGGTGGCGTCCCTCCCGCAAGCAAGGAGCTGGAATATCCAACTGACCATCGGAGAGTGTCGCATCGCTGCCGGAATTTCCGGCCTCGAAGATTGTGTTCCGGGGGCGAGGTCTCGTAGCTTTGTGACTGCGCCGATGACTTCTCTTTCTCCCCCTGCAGCTTCGCCGGCAAGACGGGTAAGGCCATGGCTTTGGTCGATCGTGGCGGTGTGCCTCGCATTAACGTTTGGCCTCAATCCGGGCCTGCGCGAGTGGAGGCGTTTCTCGGCCAATCGTGCGCAACGACTCACTGACCGCGGCTGGGAGGCTTGGCAACGCGGTGATTTGCGCGATGCGAAATTAAGCTTAGCGTCCGCCTCAGCGCTGGAGCCGGACAACCTCCGGTCCGCCCTGCTGGAGGGACGGATGTCTCTTCAGACAGGGGAAAGGGCGCGAGCGCGGGAGATTTTTCGCCCCTTGATCCGGACCCACGCCGGAGAGACCCGGACGATGGTGACGGCACTTTACCACGACGCGCTGCTCGGCACGGGGTGGTGGGCGGAACTTGGCGCCCTCGCGGTGCAAGAGCTGGCACGCCAGCGCGCACCGGATCCGGTCTGGCTGACGGCCGCCGTGGAAAGCCTGCGCTTGATGGGCTGGGGCTCGGCTCAGTTCGCGCAGGCTGCGCCGCTGCTAGCGAAGGTGGATCCTGTTTCCGGTGCCATCCTCACGGCGCAGGCGACGCTAAACGAGGGGCGAACGGAAGAAGCGCATCGGCTGCTTGCCACCCTGCCCACATCGCTACCTCCGTTGGTCAGCATGGTGGCCTGCCGCCTGTGGGTGCGGGCCGGTGAGGCCACGGCGGCACGCCTGTCCCTCGCGCGGATCGACCGAGCGCTCTCCGAGTCCGACCGACTGCTGGGATTGATTCTGCTCGCCCCGGTGGATGCTCCGGCAGCCGCCAGTGCCCTCGACGCACTCGCAGCCAAAGTCGCAACGGAGCCAAGCGAACCGCCGGCACTTAGCATGGGGGTGAGTTTCGCCTTGGCCCAACCTGACCGGGTCGGCGGACAAAAGCTCAGTCGCCGCCTTGAACCCTACGCACAGAAGCTCAGCACGGGCACGCTGAGCGCCATATGGCTTTATTGCGGCCTGGCGGGTCTCGCGAATGAAACAAAGAAGTGGGATCAACAGTTATCTCATCGTTTGCGCGATATTCGGCTGGCCACGGAGTTTCACCCGCTGACGACCGCACGATTTATCTATTTGGTGAATTCCGTGCCGCTTCGTCGTGAAACGATTTATGGCTTGCTCACAGGCTTGCCCGCCAGCGAACGCGCTGGGACCGCGACATCCGAGACTAGGAAACGCGACCTGCCTTGAGGCTCGGTCCTTTGCGCCGCAATGCACCGCTCATTGGCACCAGTCCGTGCGTAGTATTACCTAGAGATTCATGAAAGATCGGAAATCATTAGCCCGAATCGAGCCGATAGGAGATCATATCATATCATGACCGCGGTGCCGACCACTCCCCTTCCCCGCCCCATTAGGGTCTTCATCGTCGACGACCATCCGATTTTCACGAATGTCATTTCGGATATTATCGCCGGGCTGGAGGGTTTCCTTGTTGTGGGCGCTGCGACGAGCGGGAGGGCTACGGTGGAACTGCTGCCCGGAATGAAGATCGACATCATGTTGGTCGATCTGAGGCTTCCTGACTTGGGGGGCCTTGAGTTGATTCATATAATTCGGGAGACGCACCCGCATGTTCGCGTTTTGGTTTGTAGCGGATTGGAGACGCCTGAGTCCATCGCCATGTCGTTCCGGAGCGGGGCTTACACCTATGTCCAAAAAAGTGGGCGCGTGGAGGATTTGATCGCAGCCTTGCAAGGAGTTGCCGATGGCAGGACTATTCTGCGCGAAGAGGTCGCTTCAGCCCTGAGGAAATCCGTGACCTCCTCGCGCTCCCTGAAAGCCCTTTCTGCGGTTGACTTCGTGATCTTGCGCCGCCTCGCCGATAATGTGGCCCCAAAGGATGTTGCACTAGAAACGGGTCTTTCGCTTTCGGCGATATACAAGGCGCGGAGCCGAATATTCCAGCGCTGCGGTTTGACGAATAAGCATGATATGCATGCGGCTGCGGCCAAGCTGGGGCTCGCCGCTCCGTTACGTATTGGCGAACTCAACTAGTTTTGGTTCGCGTTTCTTCGCTCATGGCTAAGGTATCCACGGTTGTCCGCTCAGGCCCAGATGTCACCAAGCAGAAATCTTTGCCGAACGGCTCGCGTTTGGCCAAAAAGCGGCATCGGGAGCATCTGAACACGCAGCGAGAGTTTGTCTCGATGTTCGCGCATGAGATTCGCACCCCCCTGACGGCAATTCAGGGCGCCCATTATCTGCTCTCGCGGCAACTGGCCAAAGTTCCGCCCGATGCAGCCAAGGCTTTTGATCGCCTGCTGAACTTGCAGGCACAGGCCTTGACTTCCTTGGGGAAATTGGTGGACCAAGTGCTGTTGCTGAACCACCTGGACCAGGGGCGGGTCGATCAGGCCGCAATGCCCTGCCGGATCGGCCGCAACGTCGCGCAATGGGTTGTCCCGTTCAATGACGGCTCATTACCGCACCGCGTGCAATTGATCGATCAGTTGCCAGCGAGATATTCGCCTGTGGTGGATGCAAGTCTCCTCCGGATCGTGGTCGAAAACCTCGTTTCCAACGGCATCAACTATTCGACGCCAGATTCACCGGTCATCGTCACGCTGTGTCCGTCTGAGGGTGGTTGGAAACTCACGGTGGCTGATCGTGGGCGGGGGATCCCGAAGAACGAACAAGCCGGATTGTTCAATCCCTTCTTCCGCGCAAGCAACGTTGCCGCCGTTCCGGGCACTGGGCTGGGATTGGCCATCGTGAAGCGCGCCTTGGAATTCTGCGATGGCACCATCGCCATCGAGAGCGAACCAGGAGTCGGGACCACCTTTCTGATTGATTTTCCCGGGACCCGACAGGCCCCACACTCCCATGCCTCATCAACCTGAAGCTTTAACGAGAAAATGAGGACCAGGAGGAAAGACTTGATTGCCCTGATTGAGGACGAGCACGCGCTACGCAGCCTCTGTGAAGAGGCTGAACACAGGCGATCTGATCGACGCGCGTCAGACATTTGTGCCGCACTCCCCTTGCGTGCAAATCTCTACTTGGGGATGGATTCAGTCCCGCCATCGCGTGGATTGGCGGCATCATGAGTGAAACGGGGCAAAAGCGGATTCTCCTCGCGGAGGATGATTTTGCCCTGCGGGAGACCACCACGGATTTGCTGGAAATCTTCGGCTATGCCGTCACCGCGGTGATCGACGGTCAGGCGGCGATCGAGAATTTCAACCAGAACCGCCCTGACCTCGTCTTGGCCGATATCACGATGCCGGGGATCGACGGCTTTGCCCTGCTCCGCCACATCCGAGCGCATCCATCAGGAGCGGACCTTCCCTTCGTCCTAATGAGCGGAAAGACTTCTCAGGCTGATGTGCAGCGGGGCCTGAGCGCCGGGGTCGACGACTATGTGGTAAAGCCCTTTAATGCGGATCAGCTTGAACGCACAATCGCACGATTGATGGGAGGACATCGCCGCGTTGCGACGGCGTAACTCACCGCTCATTGTCCTTTTGGTCGAGGCTTAACGACCCATGAACAACACGGCGAACTGGCGCCGGCTCAACGGCGGTATCACGGCAACTCGTACACCTCCACGATGCCTTCGCCGGTGCCGCCATCGGCTCCGCTGACCACCACAGAGTACGAGCCCGGTTGAAGCGTAATATCCAGCCCTGCGTCTTTGCTTCCAGTCAAAAGCCCGAAAGCGCCAACTGATGCGAATACCGATGTCAGCGAAGTGTCCCAATTGTCATTCGTGACCACCACGCCGTTGTTACTATCGAACACTTGAACTTTGGGGTCAACAAGGGTTCCGGTAACCCCAAACTGTGCCAGGCCGGGACCTATTCCACGAATGAGAAGGCGTCGTCCACCTTCTCCTGCGATATTGAATCCAGCAATTAAGACATCTGCGCCTGTGCCTATTTTGTTGCGTGCTGAAACGTTAATGAGGCGAACACCTTCGCCCGCTGACAGGTCATACAACTCAACTAACACTGCGCCCGCTCCAGTACCTTTGGCCTGAACAGTGAAGGGGCCATTAATCGTTTGACTCAGCGCGGAGTCTCTTGAACCAACCGGGTAGCTAAAGGCACCAACCGACGCAAAGATTATAGTCAATGAACTCGGCCAATCGTCATTCGACGCTGTCAGCGTAGCGCCACTAGTGTATAACTCCAACCTTGGGTCAACCATACCCTGCAATCCGAATTTATTAAGAGCGGGGCCGCCAGCACGCGCCAGAATTGTCTTCCGGCCTTCACTAATGGCCCCTCCAACAAATAGGGTCTGGTCGCTAGTCATTGTCGTGCGGACAGACAGGTTCGAAATGAAGCTAGTCTGATTCACCTGCAAACGCTCTTCCTCATCGTCCGCGTCAAGCGCCGCCGTCTTTGGAGCAACGGGCAGCATCACCGCTACAGCCTTGTTGGCACTGAGAATCACCGGAATGAAGTTCTTGAAGTCCTGCGTATCGCAAGCGCTTGTTACGCCGGCAGTGCTCTCGGTACCGCCAGCCCAGAAGACTCGGGAAGAACCGTCATCCTTCCTAAGGTAACTGAAGGGTTCATCCGGAGTGAAGCGAAGGCCGTGAGTACCGGGTGGAATTACTAGCTCTTCGTCGCCCAGCACGAGCGATGTGCCCTGTGACTGCGCTCCAATATTTCCCAATGGAAACACAAGCGACAACAATCCTAAAACCAACCTGCTGATTCTCATAGTTTGCGTGATTGTGGCAGGGCGCATTGCCTCACCTGAAATCCTGACAACGGAGGGTTCCCCCACTCCTGTCCAGCTAGCATATCTGCTGCGATCGACATACCCGCACATTCCGGCAAATTCCGGCATTTTCAGTCTCTGGCCAATCGCGAAATGCATGCTTTGCCTCTTTACTGGTCGAAGATGATGACTGCCGGGCGTCGGCGGGGAATCAGGCGCATGCGAAGACCGCAGCTTGTGGCGGAGGAACACGTCACCGCGGCAGCGTGTTTGGAAACTGAAGCATGGAGGGGGCGTTCCCGGAGCACGGAAGCGAGGCGATCGCGGAGGCAGTTTGAGACCGGGGCAGTTCGAACCAAAACGTGCTCCCTTTCCCGACGGCACTTTCCAGTCCGATTTGGCCGCCATGGGCTTCAACCGCCAGCTTGCAAAAGGTCAGGCCAAGGCCGCTCGAACGCGCCTGGCCCTGTTTATGCACCGCTACTTGGCCGAACTTTTCGAATACCTTCTTCCCATATTCTGCGGGAATCCCGGGGCCGTTGTCCCCAACCGCCACGCGTAGCCTACCCTCGGCCGCGAAGGTGACGCTGATGTCGATGATGCCGTCGTCTTTGTCGGTGAACTTGAGGGCGTTGCCGATGAGGTTCTGGATCACCCGCCGAAGCAGTGAGGCGTCGCCCACCAGCGATGTCACGGCCCCGGACGCCGTAAGGGAAATCCGACGTCTTCCTCGGAGAGGCTCAAATTCTTGGAACAACTCACCTATCAGAGTCGGCAGATCCACCGTCGAAAGTTCCAGGGTCATCTGGCGCGCCTCGAGCTTGCTCACGTCAAGCAGCGTGGAGACCATTTCGATGAGCATCCGGGTTGACTTCAGGGCTTCACCCACACACTCCGCCGCGACCGGCGGCAAGAAATCCATCTTCGCCAGTTCCAAACCGCTGAATATAATCGTCAGGGGTGCGCGCAAGTCGTGCACGATCATGTGCACCATATTGTCACGCAGTTTTTCCAACTCGCGAAGCTCGTCGTTTGCCTGCCGCAGGGCGATCTTCTGGCGGCGAAGTTCAAGGTGCGCCGCTACGCGCGCGCAGACCTCTTCAACCTGAAATGGCTTGGTCACGTAGTCCACCGCGCCTAGGGCAAAAGCCCGCACCTTTTCCGTAGTCTCACCGAGCGCCGTGATGAAGATGACGGGAATGTCCTGCAACGCGGGATCGGCCTTCAACTCCACACACACGTCCCATCCACTCATCTCCGGCATGAGAACATCGAGCAGGATGAGGTCGGGTGGCTCGGCCCGAGCGGCCACCAGGGCCAGCCTACCGCTGAGGACCGGCCGCGGTTCATAGCCCCGGTCCCGCAGTATCCCGGATATCAGGACCAGATTGGCCGCGGTGTCGTCCACGATCAGGACGCTGGGCCGCACCCCGGGGTGAGGCAGATTGGTCATCATGTGGGAACGTGAACCCCAAATAGGCGAATCAGGGCTTCGTAATCGAATTGGGCCACAAGGGTTCGAAGATTTTCGCTCAACTCCAGATCAACGGCGGCCACCTGCTCGATCAACGGCAGCAAGTGATCGTGGTGGCTGCGAAGTGCGGCGTTGAAAATCTGTTCTCTGAGCTCGGCGGGCAGGATCGCGAGCGCGGCTTGACTCAAAACTGGCGCGCGCCCCGGGGCGCGAATGATCTTAGGTCCCAACTCGGTGTAGAGATAACGCACCCCGATCAGGACCCGGATGCGATCGAGCAAGATGTCTCGGTGAAACGGCTTCGCGATAAACTCGTCCGCGCCCGCCAACCGGGACTGTTCGCGGACTTCCTCCGTCGCACTGGCAGTGACCATGATTATTTTTGTCCGGGCCCCGTCGGGACTGCGGCGAATCTGGCGGATGGCTTCACCCCCATCCATCCCAGGCATCTCGTAATCCATGAGCACGAGATCGGG
>JBIJCX010000261.1:0-12232 GCA_044344465.1 Opitutaceae bacterium | reverse complement strand
AAGGCCGTTTGCGGTGATCTACTTTACGAAGGTAAAGGGATTCAAGGGCGAGCCGACCGTGCTCAACTCGCCGACCGGCAAGGAGAGCTTTGACGAGATCCGGTTCCTGGAGAACGTCGCGCTCACCGTCGAGAAGATGGACAAGGGATTCCGCGCCCGGGTGACCATCCCGCTGGAAACCTTGCGGCTCAAACTCGAGCCCGGCCAGAAGCTCAAGATGGATCTCGGCTACATCTTCGGCAACGCCAAGGGCGTGGGCAAGGCGGTCCGCCGCGCCTACCTCTCCAACAACAGCTTCTCGGCAAACGTCATCGACGACATCCCCAACGAAAGCCGGCTCGAGCCGAAGGAATGGGGCGAAGCGGTGGTGAAATGACAACTTGTTCGCCTTGGTCGACACGGCGAAGGCGAATGGCGTCTATGACACATGAGGGAATCTTTGGATACGAAAATGAAAATCGCCCAAATCGGTGTCGCCAATTTCGGTGCGCGTCGCCGGCAGATCATGCGCGAGAGCGGACTGTTCGAGTTGGTGGCGGCGTATGACCTGAATGCCGAGGCGTTGAAACAATGCCAGGCGGAGGATGGCGCGCGGCCGGTGGCGAGTTATGCGGAGCTGCTCACCACGCCCGGCATCGAGGCGGTGGTCATTTCCACCGGGGCCAAGTTCCATGCTGAGCAGATCATTGCCGCGGCGGAAAAGGGGTTGCATGTGTTTGTCGAGAAACCGTTGTGCTCGACGCCGGCAGAGGTCGCGGCCCTCCTGGCAATGCAGCAAAGAACCGGTGTGGTCATCGGGCTGGGGCATGCCGACCACCGGCATCAGGCGCTGTCTTTACGCGTCAAGGGTCTCATCGACTCTGGCGAGCTGGGCAAGGTCGCCACCTTCGAGAAAACCACCGCGCACAACGGCGGCTTGCAGATCAAACCCGGCGATTGGCGCGGCGATCCGGCCAAGAACCCCGGCGGTATGTTGTTCCAGTGCGGCGTGCATGGCTTTCACGAACTGATGTTCTATTTTGGTCCGATCACCGAAGTTTCAGCGTTGATGCGCTTCGACGTCCACACCACGCAGACTGCCGACGTGGCGTTGTGCCATCTCAAGTTCGCCTCGGGATTGATCGGCACATTAAACGCCTATCATGTAACGCCGTACCGGCACACGCTGAACATCCTCGGCACGAAGGCCAATCTCTATCGTGACGAGCGGTTCTTCGACGAGGGCACGACGCTGCTGATCCAGCGCACCGGCGTGCCGGGAGCCAAAGAACACAAGGAGCCGGTCGCGATCGACAACAGCCTGACCGATGACTGCGGCGGGATGCGCAGTTTTTATTATGCCGTGCGCAAAGGTGGCCCGTGCTATCCGTCGCTGCTCGACGGCGCACGCGCCGTCGGTGTGGTGTTCGCCGCTGAAGAATCCGCGCGCAGCGGACATGCCGTCGCCGTTACCGCCCTCTCGGAACGGGAGAGGTCATGATGGTGCGCCGCATAGATCGCCCGGCCAAAGTTTTTCCCGCCAGTATCTTCGCGACTATTAAGGGGAATCACCGATGATCCCCATTGTCATTATCGGCTGTCGGTGGGGTCTCAGCGTGGCTCGCGAATTGGCTAGCATCAGTGACTCAGGATTTAGGATTGCCGGGGTGTGTGATCTGGATGCTGACCTAGCGCGGCGGGTGGGAGAGCAATTGGCGGTGCCGGTCTGGCCGGACATAGACAGCGTACTGGCCGATGATTCCATACCGGCGGTGGCGCTGATCACTCAGCCGTCCGGGCGCGCCGGGCTGCTGCGCAAAATGGTGCGGATGGGGAAACACGTCATGACGACGAAGCCCTTTGAACTCGATCCCGTTGCCGCGGCGGATGTGTTGCGCGAGGCGCGGGAACGAAAGCGCGTCATTTGTGTGAACTCGCCGGCGCCCACGCATCCGCCCAACTTGCAGGTAATTCGAGCTTGGCAACAGCAGCACGACCTCGGGCGGCCAATCCTCTTCAGTGCGGAAATCCACGCAAGCTACCAAGAGCGGCCGACCGGCACTTGGCACGACAAACCGGCGCTCTGCCCCGCCGCACCGGTGTTCCGGATCGGGATCTACCTCATCCATGATCTCTTGGCTCTGCTTGGCGAATTTGAGGACGTGCGGGTGTTGACGAGTCGCATCCGCACCGGGCGCCCGACCCCGGATGCCGCCGTGCTGGCCATCAAGTTTCGCAACGGATGCACCGGCAGCGTGGCGGCCGCCTTCTGCATCAACGATGGCCGACCTTACCGGGATAGTTTCACCATCCACTTCGAACGCGGTTCGGTCTTTCACAACGCCGGGCCACAGATCGCGGCCACGGGTGTGATTTCAGAAAGTACGCTCGTGGTGGCCGGCGCCAGCGGGCCGGTCATCCATGAACAGCACCACCTCACCCGTGATCCGCATGCGTATCCGTGGCAGGAATTCGCGGCGCTGATCCGGACCGGTACGCCGCTGCCGCAGGACTGTGCTACGGTTATTGTGGAAGGCGTGCGCTTGGTGGAGCGAATGGCGCGGGAAGAGTCGGGTCAAATGCCATGAACACCGGTCCGCTCATTCATCTTGGGTTTTGCTGGGTCTTCGGCGCGGAGGATCCTTTGCTGGCGCTGGAGCGTTTGCGGGCCTGCGGGTTTGAAGGCATTGAGTTGTGGCCGCGCGACCTGCGCCGGCACGGCCCGGAGAAGTGGGCGGCGGCCTTGACGGCCACCGGCATGCAGTGTTTCCAACTCTGCCCCTATTTCAACTTCGTCCACGGCGCGGAGAAGCAGCGCGAGAGCGGGGCGATTTTGGATGAATTCCTGTCGGCCGCGCAGGTGTTGAATTGCACCCGTTTGCGGGCGTTCACCGAACCGCCGTGGGGCGAGGGCGTCGTTGGCGCAGCAGCCGCGACGGAAGAACAGTGGCAAGCGGCTATCTGCGGATTGCGCGAGTACTGCGATGAGGCCGGACCCGACGTCGAGATCTGCCTGGAATGCCATGCCGGCAGCCTGATGGAGAACAGCGCCGGCGCGCTCCGCGTTCTGCGTGAGGTTCAGCGTCCGAATCTCACCGTCAACCTTCAGTTGCCGCTCCTCGGCGAGGAGGTCACAACAAGCATTGCCGCCTTGGGCCGGTACACGACGCACATCCACATTCACAACTGGGCGACCGGCTCGGAATCAACCCGTACACCTATTTATCGGCGCCGGGCTGCGACTGGTATCCGTTGCTCGTCGACCTCGTCAACCGGCAAGGACGCAGCCTTTGTCTCTCGGTGGAGCACGCCGATCACGGAGAAGGTCCGTGGAAGACCGCGGAGCTCGATGGCCCTTACCTGGTCGAGTTGCGCCGCAGGGTGCTCGGAGCAGGCCGGGCAGAAACAAACCTGATCAATGCCCGATGAAACCCAACCGCATTGCACCCGACCGTTGGAATCATAAACCGGTGGCGTTCATCAGTTGTGATTGGGGAACGAGCCGCTTTCGGCTGGTGTGGGTGCGCGAGGGTCGCCCCGTGCGATCGCTGCAAAGTCCGCAGGGCGTCGGCGTCCTCTCGCAGCGGCGTGATTTCCCTCGGGTGTTGGCGGACGGACTACGGCGATTGCGCGCGCCGGCCGGGCTACCGGTGGTGATTTCTGGCATGGCCAGTTCGAGCATCGGTTGGCGCGAGTTGCCGTATGCGCAGTTGCCGTTTTCGCTGACGGGCTGCGACGCAGTCTGGGCGGAGGTGCAGCCTAACGTGTTTCTCATCTCCGGCGTCGCCAGTGACGAGGACATCATGCGTGGCGAAGAGACGCAACTGCTCGGCTTGCCGGTGTCCGGCGAGGCGCTCGTCATTTTGCCGGGCACGCACTCGAAACATGCGCGGGTGCGCGGCGGCAAACTGGTGGGATTTCAGACGTTCATGACCGGCGAACTGTTTGCCGCGACGGCGGGGCACACGGTGCTGGCCCGCTCGGTGGCGGCGCATGCGCCTTTCGACCGCCGCGCCTTCGTGGCCGGCGTGGAAACCGCGCAGCAGTTGCCGGTCGCGGCGGCGCTGTTTCGGGTGCGCGGCCGGGATGTGCTGCAGGGCGTGGACCGGGCGGCGAACCGGTCGTTCCTCAGTGGCGTGTGGGTGGGCGCGGAACTCGCCGGCTTGCCGGCCCGCGTCCCGGTCTGGGTCTGCGCGACGGCGGCACTGGCGCCGGCGTATGCCACGGCGTTGCGGGTGTTGGGGCGGCGCGCGCGAATCGTGCCGGCGCCGCAGGTGGAAGCATTGGCGCGGCGCGGGCAGGCGGTTCTGTTACAGAGAATCTTGGAGGCGGAGTCATGACTTTACGCGGTTCAGACTGCCTCGCGCCGACGACGAACGAATTTGTCGAGGTGGCCGGATCGCGACAGCCGATCCCGCGCATCGTGTTCCAGCCCGGCCCGCAGTGCGCCGACGAGCATCGCTGTTTCGGCTATGTTTCGAGCATCGCCCGCACGCCGGGCGGGCGGTTGTGGTGCGGATTCACCAGCGGCGGCGAGGGGGAGGGAAATCTGAACTACGGTCTGGTGGTGTTCAGCGATGACGATGGCCGCACATGGACGCCACCGCACATGGCGCTGGAGACGGATGGTGTCGGGCCGATTCGGACCGACCACATCACGGTCTGGACTGCGCCGACGGGCGACTTGTGGCTGTTTTGGAGTCAGTACCCGCTCGGGTTGAAGGGACTGCAGTCCTCGCAATGGGTCTCCGTCTGCTCAAATCCCGATGCGACGGACCGGCGGTGGTCCGCCCCGCGCAAAATCGCCGAAGGTCAGCACTTGCTGACGACGCCGACTGTGCGGGCCGACGGGACGTGGATTCTGCCGACCGGCTGTTGGATTCATGACGGCGGCGATCTGATCCAGTCCCGGCTCTGGTATCCATCAAGGCCTATGTTCTCCACTGATGGAGGACAGACCTTTGAGCTGGGCGGCGCTTTGTCCGCCGCGGCCGGCATGGATTACGACGAGTATATGATCGTCGAACGCGCCGATAGCAGCCTCGTGGCACTCAACCGCCACCGGACTTCCTTTCTCCAATGCGAATCGCTTGACGGCGGGCGGAACTGGACTGCGCAGCGACCGAATGGTCTGCCGCACATCAACTCGCGGTTCGTGTTTCTCAAGCTCGCCTCGGGCGCCTGGTTGCTGGTGAAGCACGGCACGCTGACGTGGGTGTCGGACATCGTCGAGCGGTACGACAATCGCGGGCGTTCCCACCTGACGGCCTATCTGTCGCGCGATGAAGGCCGCACCTGGGAGGGGGGCTTGTCGCTGGAGGAACGGGACTGCTCCTATCCGTTCGGAATGCAGGACCGGGACGGCACGATCTACGTCTCCTATGAACGCCAGCGGTGGAGTCAGCCGGAAATCCTGTTAGCACGCTTCACGGAAGCCGATGTGCTGGCAGGTCGTCCGGGTTCACGCCGATCAGCTTTTCGGCAGTTGATCAACAAGGCGAAAGGGGTCTGCTCTGGTGAAACAAACTGAACTTCCCAATGGAATCCGGCTGCCGGATGAGTGGCCGCCTCGCCACCTCGATCCTGCGTCGGACACTCCGATGCCGGTGCCGTACCTCGACCACCCGCCGTCTGTTATCCCGATCGATCTCGGCCGTCAGCTGTTCGTGGATGATTTTCTCATCGCCCAAAATGCTCTGGAGCGGGTGTTTCACCAGCCCCGCAAATACGATAATAATCCCGTTCTGCAACCCTCCACTCCCTTGGAGACAGAGGGGGTGCATCCAGCGGCGGTGCCCAAGGCGGGCGGGGTCTGGTGGGACCCTGCGGAGGACTGTTTCAAGATGTGGTATGAGGCCGGTTGGCTGGGGAGGACGGCCTATGCGGTGAGTGCCGATGGCCTAGCCTGGGAGCGTCAGGCTTTGGATATTGAGCCGCCGACCAATCGTATCCTTCCGGAGTTCCGGCCCGATTCAGGAACCGTGTGGCTGGACTTGGAAGACCGGAATCAGTCGCAGCGCTACAAGATGCTCCTGCGGGAGCCTCAGGAAGAGATCGGCGGTGCGCTGGAGGGGCCGGGCCACTGCATGGTCTCCTCCGATGGAATCCATTGGAGGGCACCGGTGGGAACCGGTCGCATGGGTGACCGGAGCACGATGTTTTACAATCCGTTCCGCAAGGTGTGGGTCCACAGCATCCGTAGCTATGAGAGCGGGCGCTGCCGCGCCTACCGGGAACATTCCGATTTTCTCGCGGGAGCGGCATGGAATGGGGATGAGCGGGTCTTCTGGTGCCGGGCCGACCGCCTAGACCTGCCGGATCCTCTCATCGGCCAAGCGGCCCAACTCTACAACCTTGACGCCGTCGCCTACGAAAGCCTCATGCTTGGGCTGTTCGAGATTCACCTCGGGCCGGAAAACAAAGTCTGCGAGGCGGAAAGCCGGCCCAAGACCACCGAACTGAAGATCGCCTTCAGCCGCGACGGTTTTTATTGGCACCGGCCGCAGCGGACGCCGTTCATTCCCGCGGCCCGGCAAGTCGGCGTCTGGGATCGCGGCTACGTGCAATCGGTCGGCGGAGTGTGTGTGATCATGGGCGACGAGTTGTGGTTCTACTACACGGGTTTCCGTGGCGATCCGGCCAACCACCGCGACCGCCACGGCTACTATGCCGGCATGTATGCCCATGGCGCAACCGGCCTCGCCAAACTGCGCCGCGACGGGTTCGCCTCGCTGCGCGCCGGGGCGGTGGAACAATCCGTGCTCACGCGGCCGGTGACCTTCACGGGCGAACATCTGTTCGTGAACGTGGCCGGCATGCTGCGGGTGGAAGTCTGCACGGAACAGGGCATCCCCATCCCCGGATTCACCGCAGCCGACTGCCCGCCGCTCACTGGCAACCAGACCAAGATGGGCGTGCGTTGGCAGGCCAACGCGAGCCTTGCGCGGCTCGCGGGGCAGCCGGTGCGCTTCCGATTTTATCTGCAACACGGCGATCTGTACTCCTTCTGGGTCAGCCGCGCCACGACCGGCACCTCGGCTGGTTATGTCGCCGCGGGCGGGCCGGGATTCACCACGTACCGGGACCAATTATGAACACGACCACACTGTTTCCAGAGTCACTCCTCGCCAAGTTGGCGGCCACCAAGATCGTCGCCGTGTTGATGGTGGACGATGCCGCGGCGGCCGTGCCGCTTGCGAAGGCGCTGCTCGCGGGCGGCGTGGACGTGATGGAGTTGACGTTGCGCACGCCGGCCGCGCTTGAGGCGTTGCGCGAGATCAAGGCGCACGTGCCGGAGATGATCGCCGGCCTTGGCACGATCCTCACGCCGGAACAAGCCGTGGCGGCGAAGGAGGCGGGCTGCGCGTTTGGTGTCGCGCCGGGCTTGAACCTCCGGGTGCTGGCGCGCGCGGCGGAGGTCGGCTTGCCGTTCGCCCCTGGCGTGTGCACGCCGACGGAAATCGAAGCGGCGATCGAGGCCGGCTGCCGCGTCCTGAAATTCTTCCCCGCCGAATCGCTCGGAGGCATCAAGACGATCGCGACGATGACCGCCCCGTACGCGTATCTGGGAATCCGCTACATCCCGTTGGGCGGATTGACGCAGGCCAATTTCACCGACTATCTCGCGCATCCCGCCATCCTGGCAGTCGGCGGCTCGTGGATCGCCACACGCGAGGAAATCCAGCGTCGCGATTGGACCAGCATCACCGCCAAGGCCACCGCCGCGACAGCCCGGCTCAGTCCATAGCCGCATGCCGTCATAGATATGGAGGAACATTTATGAAACCTATACGAGTATCAGCCGATAGATGGAACTTTGAGACTTCCGCTGGCGCGTTCATTACGCCGCTTGGTGGAAACTTGTTGAATGATCAGCATCCCGGACAGGGGACGCTGTTTCAGAAGTTCGATGCTGCTGACTGCGATCGGCGATTTGGCATTATGGCGGAACTGGGACTCAACTGCGTCCGGCAGGCCATCGGCGTCAATGCAGTGTTCGACCTGGCCACCGGACTCAAGGCCGCCGGGATGAAGAACTGGGACACGTTCATCGGCTTGGCCGAGAAGCACGGCATCTATCTCATGCCGGTCGGTGGATACATCGGCGGCAACGACTGGTTCGATGTGGAGCGCCTCGCCGACAGTGGCCAGCAACTCGATTGGGACTGCGCTTTCTGGGACGCGTTCGCCGCCCACTACAAGGGACACCCGGCGATCTGGGCGTGGGATCTGCGCAACGAATTACTCTACTGGACCCGGGCGCACATGGTCGCGCCCGGCAGCACCGAGGAGCAACGCGTCGAAGCCCTCCTCAAGGACAAGTGGCCGTGGTGGCTGGAGACTCGGTACGGCACGGTCGCGGCCATGAACAAGGTCTATGCCTCGACCTACAGTTCCTTCGCCGAAGTGCCGGGTTCGATTGGCTTCATCGAGAAACCGTTCGACCCGTGCGCGTATGATTTCCGGAATTATCTCAACGACCGCGGCTACGACTGGTGCAAACGGCAGTGCGACTCCATCCGCGCCGCCGCGCCCGGCCACATGATCGTGTCCGGCAACAACGCCTGGCTCTCGCCCGACCAGGACCTGTGGCTCGCGAACGGATTCCACAACCGCGCCCTGCACGATCTGTTCGACTTCGTCACGTTCCATCCGTACCCGGCATGGGAGTGTGTGCCGGGCGGAAGGGGCGACCCGCTCGACGGCGGCGAACCGCTCCGGTACTGGTTGAGTTGCTGCATCGGCAATGCGCGCATGGACCACTACGGCAAGCCGGTGGTAGTGCAGGAGTTCGGCTGGTACGGCGGCGGCTCGTCGCGGTTCCTGAATGAGTTGCCCTATCGGAGTGAAGAGGAACATGCGGATTACACGCGCAAACTGACCGACGCGCTGATCCCGCACGTCAACGGTTTCGTCAATTGGCCGACGTTCGACATGCCGACCGCCAATGATATCAGCAACCACGGCGGCATCTTCACCCACGACGGTAAGCCCAAGGCGCTGGCGAAGGTCTACGCCGACTTGGTCGGCAAGTTGAATGGCTGCCGGCAAGTCCGCGCGCGAGCCACGACCACGCTGACCTATTCGCTGCTAGGCCTCTACACCTGCCGCTCCTATCAGGACCGGATGTGGGATGAGGTGCATGCCCTGATCGGCGCTGGGGGAATCCCCGACGTTCGCTTCATTTGACGATCTACCAACGAACAACAGGAACAAGAAAAGGTGTGTGAATATGGTCGGGTCAGATCAACTGATCCGCCACAACCCGGACCAATGTTATGAACAAGACCCTGGACGAGAAACTCGCCCGTATGCACGCGGGAACCGCTACGTGTCGCGACTTCATTTTGGCGGATGCCAAGGATGCCGACATGGCCTTCGGCGTCACCGCCCCGGGTCCGCACCCCGGCAAGTGCCGTCACGGCTACCACGAAAGCGAAGGGTGCTGGCGAACGCTTCCGGACTACTTGGAACAGATCCGTGGCATTATCCGCCAGGGCTTCGTCGACATCGTGCTCCTTTCGGCCTCGAACCTCGAACGTCTGGCGATCCGTGAGAAGATGTTTAAAGAATCGCCCATCACGCCTGCCGCGCGGGCCAACGATACCTCGGATATCTGGGCGGTTCGTGGAGGAAAATACCCCAAGCTGCCCTCGCGTTCGTTCCGCACCGCCTCGATCGATCACATCCGATATGGTCGGCTCGTTGCTGACCACGACTGTGTTGCGGACGGCGCCGATCTGGGGCTCTACTCCATCACGTTCACCAACGACTTGGAACGGGATCATCGCGCCCTCGAAGACTACCACGACTTTCGGCTCGAAGCCGAACGCAAGCGATTCCGCCATTTCCTCGAAGTGTTCAATCCCAACGTCGATCCGGGCTTCGATGCGGGCAAGACGGGCGCCTTTCTCAACGATCATATCGTCCGGACCCTAGCCGGGGTTACGAGCGTTGGACGGCCGGTATTTCTGAAAATTCCCTATAACGGGCCCGGTCCGCTTGAGGAGTTGGTTTCATACGATCCGAACATCGTGGTTGGCATCCTCGGCGGCAGCGCGGGCACAACACGCGATGCTTTCCAATTGCTTCACGACGCCCAGAAACACGGGGCGCGAGTCGCTCTGTTCGGACGGAAAATCAATCTCAGTGAACATCCCCTGCATTTTGTCGAGTTCCTCCGGCGGATTGCAGATGGCGAGATCACGCCTGTCGACGCCGTGAAAGCCTATCACGACTGCCTCCGGCAGGATGGCATCAAGCCGCTCCGGCCACTCCATTCCGATTTGGAAACAACCACTCAGATCATGCGCTATCGTTGATGTAGCCCTGTTCTTCACACTTCTCCCCCCCGCCATGAAAAGATCCGAGATCAATTGCGCCATTTCGCAGGCTTTGCGTTGTTTCAAACGCCATCACTGGGCTCTCCCCCCCCCATACACAAAAGCACAGTGGGACGTCACCGATTTCGGGTTGGGTGACTTCCCACGGTTTGGACTTTCGCTCGTCAACTTGGCCAGCGAGCCTGAGTATTGCGAGAAACTCATGTATGCGCGTAGAGGGCAGACGACGCCGTGTCACTCCCATGGGAAGAAGAAGGAAGACATCATCTGCCGCGTCGGGGAACTTGCCATACGCCTGTGGCCCGACAAGCCTAGCACCGTGGTCGCGGGCGCCGCGACGGCTTTCTGTTTGCCGGTGAACGGCCGCCCCCGTTCAGTCCGGGTGGGGCGGATTCTGAGACTCCGCGCGGGCTCGCGAGTCACGCTGAGTCCGGGTGTGTGGCACGAGTTCTTCCCCACTAGCCCCGAGTGTATCATCGGTGAAGTCTCGACCGCAAACGACGATCGACACGACAACTACTTCTTTGATTCCGAGATCGGCCGGTTCCCGGGGATTGAGGAAGATGCCAAAGCTCTGGTTCGCCTCATCTCCGAATGAACTCTTTCTGCTCAAGTGTGCGTCAGGGACTCTTTGCCGGTGGCAATTGGATAGTTGACCATATAAAGATAATCGACGCATGGCCGCCACAAGATGCGCTGGCCAACATCGTCGCGCAATCCTCGGCTAACGGCGGCTCGCCTTACAACATCCTCAAGGATCTTGCGAAGCTTGGCGCGTCCGTTCCTCTCGAAGCCGTTGGCCTTGTCGGCGATGACGCCAACGGTCGTTTCATCTTCAACGACTGCCGGACGCACGGCATTGGCACCGCACAACTCCGCGTGACAGACGTGGCTGCCACCAGTTATACCGACGTAATGACTGTGCGACACGACGGTCGTCGCACTTTTTTCCATCAGTGCGGCGCCAACGCATTGTTGGCACCCGGCCATTTTGATTTCAATGCCACGCGGGCGAGGCATTTTCATCTCGGCTACGCATTACTCCTCGCGACGCTCGATGCACCGACCGCTGATGGACTGCCCGGACTGCATCATGTGCTTTCCGCCGCCCGTGCCGCCGGACTTACGACATCCCTCGACTGTGTGAGTGAGCATAGCGACCGTTTCCAATCCGTCATCACCCCGGTGCTCTGCGAGGTAGACCTCTTGTTCGTGAATGATTTCGAGGCGGAGAAGCTCACGGGCCTTGATTTCGGGCGCGGCGCGGCGTTGGACCTGCGCACTGTTCAGCGTGCGGGAAGGGCGTTGCTCTCCCAGGGCGTGCGCGAATGGACCATCATCCACTTTCCGGAAGGTGCTTACGCGTGTTCCGCCAAGGGGGAGGCGTTGTGGCAGCCCAGTGTCAGATTTCCCGCTAAGCTGATCGCTGGAGCGGCGGGAGCGGGTGACGCCTTTGCCGCGGGTGTGTTGCTCGGCTGGCACGATGCGCAACCGATGGCCAGAAATCTCGAACTTGGTGTCTGTGTAGCCGCCGCGTCGCTGCGACACCCGGCGTGCTCCGAGTCGGTCGCGCGGGTCGATGAGTGCATTGAGTTGGGCCGCCAGTTTGGATTTCGGTAAATGTGGAGCGCCGCCGCGAAGAATAGGGAGAAGAGCGCAACGCGCCTGGTAGATCAAGCGGCGACGACATCACAGCGCCTCCGTGGAGCCGGCGGTCGCCACCTTCCCTGCGGTGTTGATGCCGTTGCTGTGATCAGCTATAGGCACAGGGGATTCGCATGTGCGGCGCCGGAAATTCGGCGTTGAGGTGCCCCAAAGTGGAAGTAGGCATCGAATCACTGCTGTCCGGTTATTAATAGTTGATGACTAGCTGGTTAGGATCGTCGCCAAGCGGATTCGAGAGTCCAAGT
>JBIJCX010000260.1:0-12236 GCA_044344465.1 Opitutaceae bacterium | reverse complement strand
GTCGTTAGGGAAGAAACCGGGCGGAAGCGCCTGATCGCGTATGCGGTCGGGGGTTTGACCGGCGAGGAGCTGCGCACGCGGCTGCGGGAGCGGCTGCCGGAGTACCTGGTGCCGGCGGTGATCGTGATCCTAGATGCGCTGCCGCTGACGGCGAATGGCAAGGTTAACCGCGCCGCGCTGCCCGCTCCCGGGGCCGGCGCGGATGAGCCCGCGACACCCGTGCCGCCGCGCGATGAACGGGAAAACCTGATCGCCGCCGTCTGGCGTGGGGTGCTCGGGCTGGAGAGCGTGGGCGTGCACGACAACTATTTTGCCGTGGGCGGCGACTCGATCAGTGCGATCCAGGTGGCGAGCCGGCTGCAGCGGGCGGGCTGGCAGGTGGCGGTGCGCGATCTTTTTCAGCATCCGACGATCGCGGCGCTGGCACCGCGGCTCGAGCGGGCTGGCGCGGCGGCGGTGAACGAGACGATCGCCGGGTCCGTGCCGCTCACGCCGGCGCAGGCCTGGTTCTTTGCGCATCACCGGGAGGATCGGCACCATTTCAACCAGGCGGTGCTGCTGCAACCGCGCGCGCCGCTCGCTGCCGATGCGGTGGCAGCGGTCATCGCGGCGATCTGGCGCCACCATGATGCCTTGCGCACGGTCTTCGAGGGAGAAAACGCGCGCGTGCTCGGACCCGCGTTACCGCCGGTGTTTTCCGAGGTGCCGGTGGCGGATGAGGTGGCGCGGCTCGCCCACAGCGAGAGCGTGCAACGTGGCTTCGACCTCGCGCGCGGTCCGCTGTTTGCCGCCGTGCTCTACCGCGGACCGCAGGGCGACCGCCTCTTGCTCGCTGCGCACCACCTGGTGATCGACGGCGTGTCCTGGCGCATCGTGCTCGAGGATCTCGAACTCGGGATGCGGCAGCAGGCGGCCGGGCAGCCGATCGATCTCGGGCCCAAGACGGCTTCGATTCGCCAGTGGGGCGAGGCGGCGGTGGGGCGGGCCCGCGCGGCCCTGGCGGAATCGGACGCGCGGTATTGGGCGGCGCAGGCGCAAGTGCCATCGGCCGACGCGTCGGAGCTCCGCGCGGATGCGCGCGATTGCTACGGGACGGCGCGCGTCAAGGCAGCCAAACTTTCGGTGGACCTGACGCGTGCGCTGCTCACGACGGCGCATGCCGCGTACCACACCGAGATCAACGATTTGTTGCTCGTGGCGTTTGGCCGCGCGCTCCAGCGCTGGCGGGGTGGCGCGGGCACGCTCATCACGATGGAAGGGCATGGCCGCGATCCGGAAACCGGCCTGCCGCCGGTGGAACGTACGGTCGGTTGGTTCACCTGCCTTTATCCTGTGTTGCTGACGTTAGCGGGGGATGACCTCGGCGCGCAGGTGAAGCACGTGAAGGAAACCCTGCGGGCGGTGCCGGCGAAGGGCATCGATTTCGGCTTGCGCACCTATCTCGCACCGCGCGAGGCGGCGACGCTGGCGCCGGCGCCGGCCGCCCGGATCAGTTTCAACTACCTCGGCCAGTTCGGCGAGGAGAGCGGCGGCCGGTTCGCGTTTGCCGACGAGCCGACCGGCGCGCCGATCGGCCCGCACGTGATCCGGGCGCACGAACTCGAGGCCGGCGCGATCGTCGTGCGCGGACAGCTCGCCCTGTCGCTGACGTATCCGCCCGAACGCGACGCAACCGGGGCGATGACCCGGCTGCTGGCCGGTTGGGCGGGCGAACTGGAGACGGTGATCGCGCATTGTGCAGGCCGCCGGACCGAGGAGAAGACACCGGCGGACTTTACTTCGCGGCTCTTCACCCTGCCGGGCTATGAGGCGTTCCTGCGGGCGCGGAACTGGCCGGCGCATGCGGTGGAGGATGTCTGCCGCCTCTCGCCGCTGCAGGCCGGGTTGCTTTTCGAGAGCGTGTTCGACGGTGCATCGCCGGCCTATTGCGTGCAGATGTCGTACCGGTTGCGTGGCCGGCTGGCCCCCGACCCCTGGGTGCGGGCCTGGCACGAACTGGCGCAACGACACTCCACGCTCCGCGCCAATTTCATCCATGCCGGCGTCGACGAGCCGTTCCAGATCGTGTGGAAGGAGCGGGCCGTCGAGGTGACGATGACCGACCTGCGCGGCGTGGACGCGGCGGTGCAGGCGGCGCGAATCGCGGCGGCCCGCGCGGCGGACCTCGCGCGGGGCTTCGACTTGGAACGCGATGCGCTCTGGCGCGTGAGCGGCTGGCAAACGACGGACGACAGTTTCGAGATCATCTGGAGCTACCACCACCTGCTGCTCGACGGCTGGAGCCTTGGCATCGTGCACCGCGATTTGTTGCAGGCCAACCGGGCGTTGGCCGCCGGTGAGCCGATCGTCTGGACCACGGCGTCACCGTATCGTGACTACGTGGGTTGGCTCGCGCGGCGCGACCACCCGGCATCGCGGGCGTTTTGGGCCGGTTACCTTGCGGATTACGAGCAGCCGGCGACTGTGGCGCGCTTCGGTGGCGGGGCGGACGGGGCGCGGTTTGAACCGGCGGAGCACACGTTGGATCTCGGCGCGAAAATGAGCGGGGAGTTGCGGGCACTGGCCGCGCGAGCGGCGGTGACGCTCAACATCCTGTTTCAGGCGGCGTGGGGCTTGGTGCTGGCGCGGCACAACCGGACCGAGGACGTCGTTTTTGGCGCCGTCGTGTCGGGCCGGCCGGCCGATTTGCCGGGCGTGGAGGAGATGGTCGGATTGTTCATTTGCACCGTGCCCGTACGGGTCCGGCCGATCGCGGGGTCGAGCTGGCTGGCGTTGCTGCGCGAACTGCAGGCGCACGCGCTTGCGGCGGAGGCCCACCACCATTTTCCGCTCGGGGAGATCCAGGCCCTGACGGCGCTTGGGCGCGAGTTGTTCGACCATCTGCTGGTGTTCGAGAACTATCCGCTGAATCGCGCGGGGACGGATGCCGCGGCCGGCGGCTTGCGGGTGGAGGAGCTTCAGGCGCACGACCGCACGCACTACAATCTCGATCTGACGGTTGATCCCGGCGAGTCGATCGCGATCAAGTTTGGCTACAACCGCAGCATCTATGGCGGCGAGCAGATTGTCCGCGTGGCGGGGCATTTGCGCCGGGTGTTGGAGCAGGCCCTGGCGCGGCCCGAGGCGGCGTTGGGCGACCTTGCGCTGCTGACGCCGGCCGAAACGCGCATCGTGCTGGAGACCTTTAACGCGACGGCGCTGGCCTGGCCACAGGATCGGACGGTGGTCGATCTGATCGAGGAAGTGGTGGCGCGGGTGCCGGCGGCCACGGCGGTGGTCCATGGTGCGACGCGTCTCACTTATCGCGAATTGGAGGATCGCGCCAACCAGTTGGCGCACCTGCTGCAGCGCCGCGGGGTGGGACCGGAGGTGGTGGTCGGACTGTGCGTCGAGCGCTCGGTGGACATGATCACGGGCGTGCTGGGGATCTGGAAGGCCGGCGGAGCCTACGTGCCGCTCGACCCGCTTTATCCGGCGGAGCGGCTGGCGTTCATGGTGCGCGATGCCAGGGGGCGCGTGATGGTAACGCAAACGGCCTTGCGCGATCGCCTTCCGCCGGGCGACACCGATTGCGTTTGGATTGACGGGGAGGAAATCGCCGCGGCTCCCACCAGCACCGTGGGGCCGGGGCTGCGACCGGAAAATCTCGCTTACCTGATCTACACCTCGGGTTCGACCGGACGGCCCAAGGGCGTGCTGGTCGAGCACCGGTCGCTGGTGAACCTGGCGGTAGCGGGACGGATCGCTTATGGCCTGAAGGAGGACGCGGAACGGTTGCTGCAGGTGGCGAGCCTTTCGTTTGACGTGTTTGCGAGCGACTGCCTCCGTGCGTTGACGAACGGCGGGACGCTGGTGATTTGTGATGCCGAGGAGCGCCTGGATCCGGCGGCGCTGTGCGCCTTGTTGCAGCGGCACCGGATCACGCTGCTTGAATCGACGCCCGGGTTGATTCTGCCGCTGATGGCACATGTGCGCGCGCGGCGGGTGACGCTGCCGGACTTGCGGGTGCTGGTCATCGGCTCCGACACGCTGGCGGCGCCGGAGTATCGCCGGCTCGTGGCGGATTTCGGCGCGACTATGCGCATCCTGAACGGTTACGGTGTGACCGAGGCGACGATTGATACCTGCCTCTTCGAGGAGAGTGAAAGCGTACCGGCCACCGGGGCGACCCCGATCGGCCGGCCGATGGCGAACATGCAGCTTTATGTACTCGATGCGGCGATGCGCGCATGCCCGATCGGCGTCGGGGGTGAACTCTTCATCGGCGGCGCGGGCCTGGCGCGCGGGTATCACGCGCGGCCCGAGCTGAATGCGGAGCGGTTCGTGCTGGTGAACCTCGGGGGCGGACGGCAACGGCTCTATCGCACGGGCGATCTCGCGCGGTGGCGGGCGGACGGCAACGTGGAATTCCTCGGCCGCGGCGATCAACAAGTGAAGGTGCGGGGCTTCCGCGTGGAGCCCGGAGAGATCGAAGCGAGATTGCGCACGCATTCGGCGGTGCGGGAGGCGGTTGTGCTGGCGCGTGCGGTGGGCGGGGACCATGCCCTCGTGGCCTACGTCGTCGCGGCGGGCGAATGGTCGCCGGCCGAATTGCGGCGGCACGTGCAGGCCGAATTGCCCGAGCACATGATCCCCTCGCATTGGGTTCCGCTTGGCCAACTGCCCCTCTCGCCCAACGGCAAGATTGACCGACGCGCCCTGCCCGCGCCCGAGGCCGGGGCGGGCACGCGAGACGGAAACGAGGTGGCGCCGCGGAGTGCGGTGGAGGAAACGCTGGCGGCGATTTGGTGCGACGTGCTGCAGGTTTCGCGCGTCGGGCGGGAGGATGATTTCTTCACGCTCGGCGGTCACAGCCTCAAGGCCATGCAGGTGGCGTCACGCGTGGAGCAGGCGTTTGGCGTGCGCCCGGGGCTGCGGGCTTTCTTTGCCCGGCCAACGATCGCGGGACTCGCGGCGCTGGTCGCGCAGGGCGCAGGTTCCGTTGGCCGCGAGCCCACCATCGCTCCGGCCCCGGTGCAGGAGCACTACGCACTGTCCCATGCGCAGGAGCGGCTCTGGCTGCTGCACCAACTCGGTGGCGCGGCGGCCTACAACATGCCGGAAGCCTACGTGCTCGAGCGGGAGCTCGACGCCGCCACGCTCGAGCGGGCGCTGCAACAGCTCGTGGCCCGGCACGAGGCGCTGCGGACAGCCTTTGTGCTGATCAACGGTGAACCGCGGCAGAAGATCCTGCCTGAACTGTCGATCGTGCTGGGACGGATCGACCTGTCGGCGGATCCGCAGGCCGAAGCCAGGGCGCGCGAAATTGCCGAGGCCGAGGCGGCGCGGCCGTTCGACCTTGCGCAACCACCGCTGCTGCGGGCGACGCTCGTGACGCTGGGGCCGCGCCGCGCGGTCTTCCTGTTCACGATGCACCACGTGATCGGCGATGGCTGGTCGGGCAATCTGCTCTACCGCGAGGTATTCGCGCTTTACGCGGCGGCCCGCCGCGGCGAACCCGATCCGCTGCCGCCGCTGAAGATCCACTACAAGGATTTCGCCGTGTGGCAGCGGGCGCGCGGATTCGATCGCGACGAGGACTACTGGCTGCGGCAGCTGCGCGGAGTGCCGGAGACGCTGGCGCTGCCCTACGATTTCACCCCGAAGCCCGACCGCGACTTTCGCGGCGGGATGGAGGCGGCCGCGATCGACGCCGCCGTCGCCGGACAACTGCGGCGTCTCGCCCGCGAACGGCGCACCACGGTGGCGAATGTCGTCCTGGCGGTCTTCGAACTGGTGCTTTTCCAGCTCACAAAACAGGAGGACTTCTGCGTGGGCCTGAGCAGCGCCAGCCGCAACCGGCCCGAACTGGAAAATCTGATCGGCTTCTTCGTGAACATCCTGCCGGTGCGCGCCCAGCTCCGGGAAGCGATGGAGTTCGACGAACTCCTGGCGCAGGTGACGGCAGCGGCGGAGGAGGCGTTCGAGCACCAGGAGTATCCCTTCGATCTGCTGGTGCAGAAAGTGAATCCGCGCCGGTTCCGGAACCGCCAGCCGCTGCTGAATGTGATTTTTGCCTTCCAGAATTTCTCCGACGTGCACCTTGACATCGGATCGACCGCCGCCGATGCGAGGGAAGCCGTGGACGAATTGACGCCGGCGCGGGCGTTCGAGCAGGCGTTCAAGACATCGAAGTTCGACCTCACGCTGTTCGTAGTCGACGAAGGCAAAGAGATCCCGCTGGCCCTCGAATACGACACCGGCCTTTTCCGCGCGGAAACCATCCGGCGGTATCTCACGTTGCTGCAACGCTTCGCCGCCATGGTGGCGCAAGCAGGCCGGACCTGACACCCTGGAGCCGGCGCGATTACCACCCATGAAACTGAGTGATTTCTCCCTGGTCGACGCGGAGGCGCAGTCTGGCCTTCAGGCGCTGATCGCGTCGTTCAATCGCACCGGAGCGGAGTATCCACGCGACAGCACGGTTTACGCCCAGTTTGCCGCGCAGGCCGGGCGCGTGCCGGACGCGGTCGCGGTCGTGGCCGGTGAGGGGCGTTTTACGTACGCGCAGGTGGCGGAGCGGGCGAACCGGATCGCACGCCTGCTGGTCGCGCACGGCCTGCCCGCGGAAGGGTTCGTCGGCTTGATGGTGGACGATGGGTTTGATCTCGTAACGGCGCTGCTCGGGATCCTCCAGGCCGGCGGCGCCTATCTGCCGCTCGATCCGGAGCTGCCGGTTGCGCGGCTGCAATTCATGCTGCGCGACACCGCGAGCCGCGTCTTGATCGGGGGCCGAAAACATATCCGCCGGCTCAACCGGTTGCAGTGGGATTGTCCGGCGTTGGCCGTGCTGCTGTGTCCCGACAGCCGGGACGTGCACGCGGAGTCGGAGGGCATCGGCGAGTTCATGCGGGAGGAAATCTGGGATTACGTCGGCCGGGAAACGTTCGACGATATTTCCGGGGGCGGCTGGCAGAGCAGCTTTACGGGCGGGTGGCTGAGCCGCGAAGTGATGGACGCCTATGGCGACAACATCCGCCGAAAACTGGAGCCGCGCCTGCGGCGCGACACGCGCGTGTTGGAGATCGGGTGTGGCTCGGGCATCAGCTTGTTCCGGCTGGCCCCGCGCGTCGGCCAATATCACGGCACGGACTTGTCGGCGGAAATCCTGCGCTGCACCGAACGCGAAGTGGCCCGGCGTGGATTGACCAACGTTCGACTGCAGCACCTGCCGGCCCACGAGCTGCACCGCGTGGACGGGCGCGGCTTCGACGTCGTCGTCCTCAACAGCGTGCTGCAGTGTTTCAGCGGGCTGAATTACTTGCGTGGGGTGCTGCGCCAGGCGATCGCCGCGATGGCGGACGAGGGCGTGATTTTTCTCGGCAACGTCTGGGATCAGGAACGCAAGGAGACGTTCGAGCGCGAGCTGGCGGAATTCCAACGGGCGAACCGGGGTCAGGGCTACCGCACCAAGGTCGATCGTTCGGAGGACCTTTTCGTGGCGCGGGCGTTCTGGGAGGACTTGCGCGCTGATTGGCCGGAGGTGGTCGAGGTCGAGTTTTCAAGCCTGCTTGGGCCGGTCGAAAGCGAACTCTCGCGGTACAGTTACGATGTCGTCCTGCGAATCGCGAAGACCGCACCGGGTATTTCTGCGGGCAATCAGCGAGCGAAGACTCAGTGCGATGCGCGGGCGCTCGCGGCCGTGCCCGGCGAGCCGTTGCCGGATCGGGGCGGGCCACGGTCGCTGGCCTACGCGATCTACACCTCGGGCACCACGGGCCAGCCGAAGGGCGTGTTGGTCGAGCATCGGTCAATCCTCCGACTCGTCTGCAACCCCAACTTTGTGCGGCTGGGACCGGCGGACCGGATCCTGATGACGGGAGCGCTGGCCTTCGATGCGTCGACGTTCGAGATCTGGGGCGCGTTGCTCAACGGTGGCACGCTGTTCCTGCCGCCCGAACATGCCGTGCTGGACGCCGCGGCGATGAAGCAACTGATCACGGCGCACCGCATCACGACGCTCTGGCTGACCTCGAGCCTCTGCAATCAGCTCGCGGACGCGGATGTATCCCTGTTCGCGGGCTTGACGACGCTGCTCACCGGTGGAGAAAAGCTCTCGGCGCCACACATCAACCGGATCCGGGCGGCCCATCCGGCGCTGACAATCGTGAACGGCTACGGTCCGACGGAAAACACCACCTTCACCACCTGCCACATCATCGACCGGACCTGCGCTGAAGACGTTCCGATCGGAAAGCCGATCGCCAATACGCAGGTCTGGATCCTCGATGCCAATTTCGCGCTCGTGCCGCCGGGCGTCGCCGGCGAAATCTGTGCGGGGGGCGACGGGCTGGCGCGCGGTTATCTCAACGACGAGCGGCTCACGGGCGAGAAGTTCATCGCGCACCCGTTCCAGGCGGGCGAACGGCTTTACCGTACGGGCGATCTCGGGCGCTGGCGCGAGGATGGCGTAATCGAATTTATCGGCCGGCGCGACCAGCAGGTGAAGATCCGTGGCTTCCGGGTTGAGCCCGGCGAAATCGAGGCGCGATTGCTGCACCACGAGGGCGTCGGAGCGGCCGTCGTGCTGGCCCGCGATCTGGGCGAGGGGAGTCCGACGCTGGTCGCCTATTTTACCGGCCAGCCAGGGGTCACGGCGACCGGGCTGCGCGCGGAGTTGGCGCGACAGCTGCCGGACCACATGGTCCCGGCGCATTTCGTTCGGCTCAAGGAACTGCCGCTCACGGCCAACGGGAAGGTCGATCGACGGGCCCTGCCGGCGCCGGATTTCGTGGGCGCCGAGGATCGCGTGCTCGCGCCGCCGGTGGGTGAAACGGAGCGGGCGCTCGTGGCGATTTGGGCGGACGTGCTGGGTCGCCGGGGTGACATCGGCGTCACCGACAATTTCTTCGCTGCGGGCGGGCACAGCTTGAAGGTCACCAAGCTCGTCGCGTTGATCCACGAGCGGCTGGGCGTGGCGCTGCCGCTGGCCGCGGTGTTCAAGGCGGCGACGATTCGCGATCAGGCGGCGGTGGTGCTGGAGGCGGCCCGGTATGGCGTCGCGGGGATCGATGAACCGGTGGTCAAACTCAACGCGGCCGCTGGTCCGCCCATTTTTGCCTTTCCGCCGGGCACCGGCGACGCGCTGGGGTACCTGCAACTCGCGGAGCACCTGCAGCCGTATGCGATGCACGGATTCAATTTTCTCACCGCCGAGACGCGCGTCCCGGACTATGCTGACATCGTGCAGCGCCTCGACCCGCGCGGTCCGCACGTGTTGTTCGGTTATTCGGCGGGGGGCAATCTCGCCTACCACGTGGCGGGAGAACTCGAGCGCCGTGGCGCCCGGGTCGCGGCGATCGTCATGGTGGACTCGGGCCGGGTCATGCAGCCGCTGACTTTTCCGCCCGGCCAGGTCGAGCGGGTCACGGCCGAGTTTCTCGGCCACGAAAGCATCCGGGCCTACGTGGCCAGTCCCGTGCTGCACGAGAAGGCGACGCGGATGATTGCGGCTTATTTTGACTACCTGACGCGCGCGGTGGACCATCACGTGATTGCGGCCGACATCCACGGGCTCGTCGCGGCGGACGAGGGCGAACACTACGATGAGCAGGGCCGGCTCCAGGTGAGCCGGCGCGAGTGGGCCGGGGTGACGCGGGGCGGCTGCCGGTGGACCGAGGGTGCCGGCGGGCACAATTACATGCTGGCGCCGCCGCATCTGGAACCCAATGCCGCGCTCCTGCACGCAATCTTCGACGGAATTTTTTCGACGCGCACGGCGCAGCCCCCACTCTTGGCCGGATGAATATCTTTCAGCGTCGGGAATCCGAGGTGCGGTCCTACATCCGCTCGTTCCCGGTCGTGTTCGAGACGGCGCGCGGATCGCACCTCATCGATCGCGAGGGCCGGCGCTACCTCGACTTCTTCTGCGGCGCCGGAGCGCTCAACTACGGTCACAATCCGGCCGCGATGAAGGAGGCGTTGATCCGTTATCTCACGGCGGACGGCGTGGCCCACAGCCTCGACATGGCCACGACGGCGAAACAGGAGTTCCTCGAACGCTTTGAAACGGTGATCCTGGACCCGCGCGGCCTGGACTACAAAGTGCAGTTCACCGGACCGACGGGGGCGAATGCCGTCGAGGCGGCCCTGAAGCTCGCGCGCCGGGTGACGCAGCGCGGCAACGTGATCGCGTTTACCAACGCGTATCATGGGTTGAGCGCCGGGGCGCTGGCGGTGACGGCGAACTCGCATTACCGGCACGAGGCGTGGGTGCAGCGGCACAATGTCTCGTTTCTGCCCTTCGACGGCTATCTCGGCGCCGACGTGGACACCGCCGAGTATCTGCGCAAGGTTCTCGCGGACAGGAGCAGCGGCGTCGATCTCCCGGCAGCCGTGCTGCTCGAAACGGTGCAGGCGGAGGGCGGGGTGAATGTCGCGTCGGCGCGGTGGCTGCAGACCGTGGCCGAGATCTGCCGCGCGCACGACATCCTGTTGATCGTGGATGACATCCAGGTGGGCTGCGGACGAGCGGGGACGTTTTTCAGTTTCGAGCCGGCCGGCTTGAAACCCGATCTGGTCGTGCTGTCGAAGTCGATTAGCGGCTTCGGACTGCCCATGTCCCTGCTGCTGATCCGGCCGGAGCTGGATCAGTGGAAGCCGGGTGAGCACACCGGGACGTTTCGCGGGAACAACCTCGCGTTCGTCAGTGCGACCGAAGCCTTGAGCCACTGGGAAACACCGGTACTGGCGGACGCGGTCGCGGAAAGCGGGCGGCAGGTCGCGGCGGAGTTGCATGGGTGCGGACGGCGTTGGCCCGGACTCGGCCTCAAGGTGCGCGGGACCGGATTGATCTGGGGTCTCGAGTTTGCGGATATGGCGCTGTGCCAGGAGGTGGCGCGCGAGGCGTTTGCGCGGGGTCTGGTCATTGAGACGTGCGGCTCCGGGCGCAATGTCCTCAAGTTCCTGCCGCCGCTGAACATCGCGCCGGCGGATCTGGCCGCCGGGGTCGAAATTGTGCGGGCGGCGATTGCCGCGGTCGTGGCGCGCTCCGCACCACCGCTGATCGCGGCGACGTAGCGGGCGTCAGCGGGTCAGGAGGACGAGCACGCTATTATTGGCGCCCAGTGTCTACACCGCAATTGCCGGGGCGCGGATTTGGGGTCTGAAGATACAGTTTGCGACGTCGATGGGGGATGCAACTATCTATAGATTAAATAGATGTCGTATGGATTGTTACAGTCGTGAAAAATGTTCGAACTGGGACTGGCGCACTGGCCCGCCATTTGCTACGTTAGTCGGCGAATACGGGGTCTTCTGCCACCGATTTCAACTCACATGACTGCACTCAAAAAGAACTCAGCAAAATCCACCAAGTCGCCCGCCCCAGCGACCAAAAGCGTCAAGCCAACGGCGAAAAAGACCCCCGCGCCAGCGGCCAAGGTCGCTTCCACCCGCCAGTCGCCAGCTCCTTCGCCCGCACCCGCGCGTCCCGCGGTCGTGCCTTCGCCCGCACCGGTGAAGGTTTCGGCACCGGTGGTCGCGCCGGCACCGGCGGTCGCGGCCGCTCCCGCTCCCCCGCCCGCACCCGCACCGGTGCCGGCATCGGTGCCCGTTCGCGCGTTGAAGGTGGTCAAGCCAACGCCGGTCGTCACGACGATCACGGCACGGATCGACATCGGATTCGGGAATGCACTCTATGTCCGCGGTGAGGGCCCGGGCCTGAGCTGGGATCGCGGCACGCTCATGAACTGCGTCGACAGCGACCAGTGGCTGCTGACGCTCGGCGAGTCGGCTCGACCCTTCACCTTTAAGTTCCTGGTCAACGACCTCACCTGGAGTGCGGGTGCCGATTTCACCGTCGAATCCGGGAGCAGCATCACGCTGACCCCGGAGTTCTGAGTCGTAACGAGTTGGAGGGTGGGCTGGGCGCTCCGCGCGCGGCCGGGTCGAAGGACGGGCCCGAGGCCGCGCACGGAGTGCACGGCCCACCTTTGCCATCAACCCTGTTTCTTTCCGTCGGGGCCAAAACTTGTTTTGGGGTAGGGGCTCATGGGAAACAGCTTTGTTGTAGCCCGACGGTTCTTCCCGTCCGGTGAAAAAGCCCGTTTGCGGTTGGCGCTGCATGATCAGGCTAACCGGGAAATTTCACGGAGCGGCGACACTCCTGTCGCCGTTGGCTCCCAGACGGCGGCAAGAGTGCCGCCGATCCGCCGGACAGCCTGCATCGTCGGCTGATTGGGAGTGTGAAATTTCCG
>JBIJCX010000259.1:0-12257 GCA_044344465.1 Opitutaceae bacterium | reverse complement strand
CTCGTGGCCATCGCCGAACAGGAGCAACGGCCATGATCCTTTCCCGTCGAACCGCGCGCCTCGTTCCGATCAGCGTTTGGCTGGTGGGCTGGCTACCGTTTCTGCAGGGCAACCGGTCGATTACCGATGCCCTCGCGGCGCTCGCGGCCGCGGGGCTGGCGATCGTCACGGCGCGCCGTTCGGGGTCGGAAGAGCCGGTCAGGATTTCGGCGCCCGTGCTCATCGGGGCTCTGCTCCTTGCCGGGGTCGGGGTTATTTTGGACTGCACGCTGCCCGTCGCCCTCGCGCTCGTCGCGCTCGCCGGTCTTTGCTGCGGTCCAAACGCGCGGCGACTCGATGAACTGCGCCTGCTGGCCCTGCTGTCGCTGCCGTGGCTGGCGACCGATGGCGCCAGCCTCGCGCTCGCCCTTCGGCACAGCGCCGCGTGGGCCACCGGAGCCTTCTTTCACGGCCTCGGATTCGCGATCGTTCGCGAGGGTACGACCATCAACATCGAGGGTCAGCCCCTGGCGGTCGTGGCCGCCTGCGCCGGTCTGGACACGCTCCATGCGACGCTCGTCGCGGGCGCGTGGCTCGCCGGGGTGCTCCAGGCGAGACGCCGCTTCTGGCTGGCCGTGGCCGCACTGCCGGGGCTCGCGTGGCTGGCGAATACCACGCGCGTCATCGCCCTCGGCGGGGTGGCCCTGGCTTGGGGGCCGGACGCCGCCGTCGGCTGGTTTCACGACTGGGGTGGACTCACGGTTATCGTCGTCATGTTCGCCCTTGCTGGCGCGTGGGTGGCGCTGCTGCGCCGGGCCGAACCCGCGAAATGAGCGTGGAAACATCAAGTCGCTTCCGCTGGTTTGGCCTGATGACCGTGGCCTGGGCGGGAGCTTGGTGTTTAGACGTATCCGAGGCATGGCGACATGCGCCTTACGATCGGGCGGGACCCGCCGCCGCGATGCTGTGGCTGGCGATGCTGGCCCTGATGCCGCGCCTTCGCCAGCCGGCGCGGCTTTTCCTGGCGGCCGCATGGATCGGCTCGTTGCTGGGCGTGACGGGTGAGCTGCGCGTCGCCCGGCACGTGGCGCTCGTTTGCGCCGTATGCGCCTGGCTGCCCGGAACCGGTCTCCGGCTGGTGGCCGCGGCGGCCGCGCTGTCGTGGATGCCGGCACTCGGCTGGCTGCTGGCCACCTGGCCGCCGTTCACCGTGAACGTGATCCGGCTGATCCTGTCCGCTGTTGCGCTCGGTGCGGCCTTGATGCGGCGGGTGCGGCGCGCGCCGATTCACGCATGAAGGCGCGCGAGACGTATTACTGGTGGGGTGGCGCCGCGGTCGTCGCGGGAATCATCGTGGCGGCTCAGCTCTGGCCTCTGCCCGATGCCGCGGCGCGGATCGCGCGGTTGTCGCCAGCGGGAGTCTGGCATCGGTCCGTTCCCGTCGAACTCGCGCCTTGGGAGCGTGAGTTCTTCCGGCGCGCCGCGGTCGTAAAGCGGATGGTCGCCGTGCAGCAGGAGCGGGTTGTCCTCACGGTGATCGACGGCTCGCACAATCGCCAGGCGGTGCACGATCCCGAATTTTGTTTTCGCGGGGCCGGCTGGACCGTCGAGGCCACCACGGAGGTGCCAATCGGCAGCGGCCGCGCCCGGCTGCTGCGGTTGCGCAAGGGGGCGACCACGGCCGAGGCCCTTTTTTGGTTCAGCGACGGCGAGGTCTCTTTTTCCGCGCCGTGGCGCTATTGGATCACGGCCACGTGGCGGCGTTTGACGTTTGGCCAGTCCGGCGCGGAACCGGTGCTCGTGCTGCTGACTTCGCTCGACGACCGCCCGCCGAGATGGCAATCGCTGCTTGATCACTGGCCCGATTTGGCGCGACTGTGAGCGGTCGCGGCCGGCGCTAGCGCGGCTCGGGATGATAATGTAGCGGCCGACCGTCCATCAAGTTTGCGACATTATTCGCGCTGGCGATCGCCAGACCGAAACCCACCGTCAGCGTCAGGATGCGCCAGCCGACGACGGAGAAGCGCGACGTTGTCCGGGCGCCCGCGAACGCGCGAATCGTCCCCACGACAAAAACGAGCAGCAGCACGCCGGTGGCGGGATAGTAGGTTTCAAGGACCAGCGCGCGCAGCGCCACCGGGTAGCCGCCGGCATTCCGCCAGAACATCGAGGACTCGCGCAGGACGGTTATTCCCAGCCAGACGCCCGTCGGCGGCAGGAGTGCCCATGGCAGCCAGCCGGGGTGATTCATCGGGCCGGACTCGTTACGCATGGCGCACACGCCGGATCAACGGCCACGCTCCCGCAAGCGTGATCGCGCCCACGAGCCCGCCGCGCCACGCGAGCGCCGGCAGGCCGGCGGACGCGGCCGTCGGCGCGAGCCAGGCGAGGGCGCCGAGAACGGCGGCGGCCGCGGCGATGACGCGCAGCGCGGGCAGGTAGGCGGCGAGGCAAAACTCCCGCGGGCTGAGCGCGGCGAAGCGCGCCGCCAGCGGCAGCACCCAGCACCAGCCGATGATCACCGTGGGAATGAGCGTGCCAATCGCGACGCCCGCGATGCCAAACCGAGGCACCAGCAGGATGCTCAGCACGAGATTCGTCGTCGCGTCGGCGAGGCTGGCCCAGACAAGTTTCCGCTCCCAGCCGCACATCATCAGCACGCGTTTCGAGACACTGCTCGTCATCATCTGGCTCATGCCCGCTGCGAGCAACGCCCAGCCGACGTAAAGGGTCGACCTTTCGACCGTCGCGATGCCGGTGAGCAACCGCACGAGCGGCTCAAGATAAAGGGCGCACAACGCCCCGAGCGGGACGACCAACGCCGTCGTCATCCGCGTGTTCGCGACCAGGAGGTGGCGCAAGGCCGCCTGATCGCCCTGCGCCTGCAGTCGCGCCGCGGCCGGGGAGATGGCGTCCTGCAATTGCACCGCAAAGAGATTGAACATCTCCGCCGCCTTGTAACCCGCCTGGTAGGTGGCGACAAACGCCACTCCGATGGTGAAGCCGATCACCGCCTGATCCGTGCGGGCCATGATGAGGTTGGTGAACGTGACCAGGTACGCGACGAGCGAGAACGACAGCACGCCGCGCACGCTCGGCAGATGAAAGAACTTCGGTCGCAGGCTCAGGCCCGGGGCCCGCGGGAATACGAACCACGCCGCCATCACGGCTGGCAGGATGGCCGAGGCCACGCTCACCAGCATCACGAGCGGAAACGACCAGTGCTGGGCGAGCGCCATTCCGAGCAGGGCGAAATTGATCACGGCGCCGCCGATCTGCAGCCAGTTGATCAGATCGATGCGCTGCAGCCCGCGCAGCATCTCGGGGAACAGCCCGCAGGGAAAACCCGCCGCCATGAAACCGAAGAACACGAGGAATGCTGAACGGCATTCGGCGTAGCGTCCGGTCGGCACCTGCGTGCGCCGCAGAAACTCATCCGCACCCAGCCAGGCACCCGCCGCGACCACGGCAGCCAGGGCAACGAAGCTCCAGAACACGGTTGCGACCAGGCGGCTGGCCGCGGCGAAATCGCCGCTGGCCGACGCCTGGGCCATCGCCTTTTGCACCGTGAACCCGAGGCCAAAGTCGATCAGCACCGTGAACCCAAACAGCGACCACAGCAGCGAGTAGAACCCGAAGGTCTCCGCGTCGAGGTATTGAAAGGTCAGCCGGAACAAGACGATCCCGCTGCCCAGCCGAACGATCACGCGCGCGTAGTTGGTGAGGGTGTTGCGCCAGTAGCGGCCTTGCCAGGATTCAGCGGCCACGGCGGCTGTCCTCCAGGTAGCTTTCGATTTGATCGGTGATGGGTTCGAGATCGTGGCGGGCCACGACTTCGCGGTGGGCGTTTTCCGCGAGGCTCGCCCGCAGTCCCGCATCCCCGGCGAGGCGCCGGATGCCGGCCGCGAGCCCGCCGACATCCCGCGGGGCAAAAACCACTGCGTTCTCCCCATCGCGAAATAGTTCACGACTGCCTCCGCTCGGCGTGCCAATCACCGGAACCCGCGCCGCCATCGCCTCGAGCGGGGTCAGCGCAAACGGTTCCTCCCACGCCGAGGTAAACAAAAGCGCGTCGTAGGCCGCATAGATCGCGGGCATCTCCTCCGGGGTCGCCTTGAGGAAACGCACCGCCCCCGCCAGCTCCGGCCGCGCCGCTTCGGTTTTCAGCTGCGCGAGGTAGTCGCCGCCGCCATAGAGATCGAGCGTGACCGGGAGACCGGCCGCGCGCACCTCCGCCACCGCGCGAAGGGCGGTCAGGGGATCCTTGTCGTCGGTCAGCCGCCCGACGTAGAGCAACCGCTGAAATCGATCCGAGGACTCCCGGCGGGTGAAGCGGGCGGTTTCAATGCCACAGTAGATCACCTTGGGCTGCCGGGCTGGCCAGCCGGCGGCCAGCGTCAGCGCGCGCAGGCGGTCACTGCAGAAATACACCCGTTCAAAACGGAGCTTCGCCCAGGCGCCGAAAGGGGCGAACCGTTCGACGAGCCGCGCCAGGCCCGTCACCCGCAGGCCGGCGCGCACCACCGCGGCGGTGCGCCCGCCCGTCTCCCCGTTCCACCAGCGCAGCCAGACGTCGGTGCGCAGACTCCGGGCCATCCAGTGGTCGGACACATCGTAAACCACCGGTCCGCCCCACGCCTGCAGCGTCAGCATGAGCGCCTTGCTCAATCCGCCCAGGTTCCACACGTGGACGACGTCGGGCCGCTGGGCGGCCAGCGCCTCCCGCAACACCTGGTGATTGTGCCGCTCCAGCAGGAACAGCCGGTGCGGCGGCAGCCATGGCTGCCCGAAGAATCCGTGGATACGCAGGCGGCGCGTGACGGGGCCCTCGACGGTTTCGCGGCCGACGCCGTACGTCGAGGTCAACACGCGCACCTCGTGGCCGCGGGCGCCCAGCCGCTCCACCATCTGCCGGCAGCGTTCTTCGTAACCGCCGATGGAATACGGCGCGTAAAGGTTGGAGAGAGCCAGGATTTTCATGACGCAATCACGGGGGTTGCCATTCGATCGCGCCGATAATGGCGCCAGCCTGCGCGGTAACCGGCCGCCTTGCCGAGCCGCAGGGCGAACCGGACCGCGAGGGCCCGCGGCCATTCCCGCCGGCGCCGCTGCGCCTGGCACCAGGCCCAGTCCTTCAGCGCATCGCGCAGCGCTCCGGCGGTCGCGGCGGCAAAGGAAACGACCGGGCCGGCCGAAGGTTTGCCGGACGCGGCATGCGCAAAGGCATCGCCCCGCGAACGCCGGTAGGCCTGCCGCAGCGTGTAGTTGTGCGAGTGGGCCGCGCGAGACTGCTCGGCAAAGGCGACGCGCCAGCCGTGGCGTTTGACCCGCTTCGACCACTCGTCGTCCTCGGCGTAGCTCAGGTCCTCCCGAAACGGATGGGCGCGCCACGCCGCCCGATTGACGACACAACTCACCATGCTGAAGAAATGTTCCCAGTGCGCCGATTCGCGCCGGGGCCCGAAGCAGCGTTCGTAATCGTGCGCATAGACCGCCGCGCAATCGGGCCGCGGCAGTTGCCGGCTGAAGGCCGCCGCCGTGCCCGGCTCCGCCTGCGCCGCGGCGAGCAATTCCCCCAGCCAGGCGTCATCCGCCGGTTCGGCGTCGGAGTTGAGAAACACGACCCAGTCACCCGTGGTCTCGCGCAGGCCGCGATTCAGCACGGTGCCCGGTACGTACTCCTCGGGCCGGATCTGGATCAGTGTTCCCGGGCGGTGTGACTTGATCACCTCGACCGTGTTGTCCGTCGACCCGGAGTCGATGTGCACGACGTGCACGGAAGCTGGATACGCTTGCCGGTGGACGCGTGCCAGCACGGATCCGATGAGCGGACCGTCGTTCTTGGACCGCATGACGATTTCTACGCAGGGATGCATTTGTGCGCTCACCAATCGGCGGATTTGGCCGTACGTGAGCGGCAATTGCGTGAAAAATCACTTGCATCCCATTTTTAGTGGGCGGAACCAAACGTCCGTCGGCCGGCGCCAGCAGGCCGGCCGGCGGCTGAACGGCGGGCACGAATGAAAGCCTCCGATCGCCGCACCGTCATCCATGTGCCCCGCCGATTCGTCGAACACGAATGGGGGGGCACCGAATCCGTCCTGGCCAACCTCGTGCGCGGGCAGAGCGCGGCCGGCTGGCGGCCGGAGATCTTCACGTCGCTGGCCTTGAGCGACCGGCCGCGCGACTCATTCGCCGGCGTGCCGGTGAGGCGCTTTCGCTACTGTTATCCGTTCTTCGGCCTGAGTGCCCGGCAGCGGCAGGCCATGGACAAGAAGGGCGGCAATCTGCTGTCGTGGTCCCTGCTCGGCGCCCTGCTGCGCGCGCCGGACGTTCGGATCTTTCATGCGCACGCGGCCAAGCGGCTTGGCGGCACCGTCCGGACCGCGGCCCGACTGCGCGGCCGGCCGTACGTCATCACGCTGCATGGCGGAATTTTCGACGTGCCCGCCGAGGAACTCTCCCAGTTGGTTGAAAACCAGGCCGGCAAGATCGAATGGGGCCGGCTGGCCGGTGCGCTGCTCGGCTCCCGGCGGGTGCTCCTCGATGCCGATGCCGTCATTTGCGTGGGCCGCCTCGAGGCGGAGAAAGCGCGCCAGGCGCTCGGCCACGATCGCGTTCACCACCTCCCGAACGGCGTCGATTGCGCGCGATTTGCCCGGGGCGATCGGGCGGCATTTCGGGCGGCCCATGGCCTCCCGGCCGACGCCCGCGTCGTGCTCTGCGTCAGCCGCATCGATCCCCAAAAGGATCAGCTGCTGCTGGTCGAGGCCTTCGACCGGCTCGCGGCCAGCGACCCGCGGTTGCACCTCGTGCTCGCTGGCCCGGCCACGGCGCCCGACTATCTTGCGGCGCTCGACCGGCGGATTGCCGCGAGCCCCCACGCGCACCGCGTGCGCCGGCTGGGCGCGCTGGCGCCGGATGGCGCGGATCTGCCGAATGCCTTTCACGCCGCGGATGTCTTCGCCCTGGCGTCGCGGCATGAACCGTTCGGCATCGTCGCGCTGGAGGCCTGGAGCGCCGGCCTGCCCGTCGTGGCCGGGAGCGTGGGCGGCCTGCGCGATCTCATCGTGCCGGAGAAAACGGGGCTTCTCTTTGGCGCGGGTGACGTGGACGACTGCGCGCGCGCCATCGGCCGGATGCTGGCGAATCCGGGGCTCGCGGCAGCCTGCGCCACGGCCGGACGAACGCTCGCCCGCGAGCGCTACGCCTGGCCGCGCGTGACCGCGGCCCTGGAGCAGATTTATCAGGAAGCCGAGGCGCGCCTGCGCTGCGCCCCCGGCACCGCCAAGGCGGCGGCCACGCCATGAACGATCTGATCAAGCTGCCGCTCGTGCTGATCGCCTATCTCGTGGCGGCGCCGCTGCTGGGGTTTGTGCTCGCGGGGAAACGGGCATGGCAGCAACGGCTGCTCGGGCTGATGGTCTTCATGACCTCCTGGCACATCAACAAGCTCACGCTGATGATCATGTCGGTGGAGACCTACCGCGGCCACACCAAGGGCTTTGAGGCCGGAATGCTGCAGGTGCTGGCGCTGGCGCTGCTGTGGGCGCGCCGGCGGGAGGTGCCGGGCGAGTTTCGCTGGCTGCCGCCGGCGGCCGGACTCTGGATCCTGCAGTGCGGCCTTTGTTCGCTCTCCATTTTTGGCGCGCCGAATTCGACCTTTGTCCTGATGGCGGCGTGGAAATTCGCGAGCGCCGTTGTCATCTTCGCCGCCGCCTACCACATGGTGCGCAGCGCCGAGGATCTGCGGCTGCTGCTGCGCGCCGTGACCGTCACGCTGGTCGTGCAGGTGCTGGTCGTGCTCAAACTCAAATACGTCGACGGTCACTACCAGGTGCGGGGCTGGTTCGAACACCAGAACCCGCTCGCGATGTGGTCGTATCTCCTCGGGTTGCCGCTCTTCGCCGCCGCGCTGGGGCCGAGCGATCGGATCGAAACGCGGTGGCATCTCGCCGGATTCCTCGCCTCGGCGATTCTCCTCGAGTGCTGCCTGTCGCGCGCGGCGCTGGCGATGTTTGCGGTCGGCATGATCGCGATCGCGCTGCTTAGCCTGGCCGACGGGATCAATCTCAAGCGCCTGCGCATCCTCTTCGCCATCGCGTTCATCGGCGCGCTGGGACTCGCCGCCACCCTGGGGACGATCATCGCGCGGTTTCACGACGAGGGAAACAAGGAGAGCAAGGAGACGCGGGAACTGCTCAACCTCGCCTCCCGGGCGATGCTCGCCGACCACGCGTTCGGGGTCGGCTGGAACAACTACGGCATCACGATCAACCATCCCTTTCCGTACGGCGACGTGATCGACGACTGGACCCGGGACCGCGGCCACCGCGTGAACGAGGATGAAGCGAAAGGACTCTCGGAAAGCCACTATTGGCTGCTCGCCGCGGAGAACGGTTATCTGGGCGTAGCCAGTTACCTGGCCTTCATCGGCCTGACGGGGTGGTGGGCCGCGCGGGGCGCCCGGGCGTGGCGCGGCACCCTCATCGGTGCGTTTCTGATGGGGCTGGTGGTCGCCCTCGCCCTCACCTACGCGCAGAGCACGCTGGAGCGCGTGCTGACCCAAACGAAGAACCTGGCGACCTGGATGCTGCTCCTCGGCGTCGTCGCGCGCATGGAGACTTTACGAAAATGGAAAACCCGAACCGCTTGAACGAAATCCGCCGCCGCCGGCGCATCGCCGGCCTCGCGCTCGTGCCCGTCGCCGCCGCCCTCGTGCTCGGGGCGCTCGAATCCGGACGCTGGCTCGTGATTTACAACGACAGCCAGGAAACCCTCGGTGAAATCACCCTCGAGGCCGGACCGGAGCACTGGACGGTGCGGGAGCTGGCGCCCCGGGAGAGCCGCCGGCTGCGGCTGCGCGGAGCGGAGGCCAGCGAGTTGATCGTCGCGGTCGATGCCTGGGCCCCGGAGCCGCCCTTCCGCACGCACCTCGACGGGCGCCACACCGCGATCACCACGCTCCGTCTCGGTGCGAATCGCGCGGTCACCACGACGGGCGAAAGCGGCCTCTGGGCACGCTGGCTGAACTGGTAGGCCAAAAGCCTGCCGGACGGACGTCCGTCCGGCGGGACGCTCATTCACTTTGGGTTCGATACCCCGAAGCTTGCTTCGGCTTGGTTGGCTGTAGGAGCGGCTTTATGCCGCGGTGAATTAGTAAAATCGCGGCATAAAGCCGCTCCTACAATTTTCGGCAAATGCCCCGGGGATGTTTACTGCGCCCCGGCGACGGTCAGCCACTGCCGCAGCTCGTGCAGCGTCCGCGTATGCACCTGGCTGATGCGCGATGAGGTGACGCCAAATGCCTGGGCGATGGTCCCGATCCGCGCGTTTTCAAAATAGTACATCGACAGGATCTGCTTCTGCAGGCTCGGCAGCTCGGCGATCCGACGCGTCAGCAGCTCGGCCATTTCCGCCTTCTCGAGCTGGGTGCGGCCGGTCTCGTCCTGCTCGTCGGCGATCGAATCGTGCAGGGAAGGCCCGGTGCCGTCCCCGCCGTCCGCCTGGCGATCGATGGCAAGGAAGCTGACCGGCTTCGCATCGTCGACCCACTTGGCGTATTCGCTGGCGCTGAGGCCGAGCGACGCCCGCACCTCATCGGCGGTGGCCTCGCGGCCGAGTCGTTGCTCGACCTCGTTGGTGGCCGTTCTCAACTCGCGGGCCCGGGCCCGGGCGCGCCGCGAGCAGGTGTCGAGGCGGCGCAACTCGTCGAGCATCGCTCCGCGGATGCGCAGCGCGGCAAACCCGGCGAAGGTCCGGCCCTGGATGGGGTTGAATTTCCGCACGGCCGATACCAGGCCGGTGAGGCCGATGCTGTAGAGATCGTCGGCGTCGATGTGGGCCGGCACGGTGCGCTTGATGCGCGCGACTGCGGCGCGGACGAGATGCAGGTGGCTTTCGATCAGCTGCTGCTCATCGATCGGAGCGGTGGCTGAGCGGGCGTCGTCCTGCCACGATTCAGAGGAGGACGAGGTGTTTTCGGCAGAGGAGGCAAGGGATTCGATGTACATGATATTCGGCGCGTGGGTTGATTGGGAAATTGCAGGGGCAGGACCGGTCAGCTGCGGCCGGGAACAGAGATCGCGGATTGGTAGGCCAGGTGGGCGAGGGCGGAGCGCAGCGCGTCGAGTTCCGCCGTCTTGTCGAAGACGGCGTCGACCCGGGCCATCAGGCAGCGGCGGCGCATGGCCGGGCTCGCGTCATGCGTGAGCACGAAAACCGCCGGTGCAGGGGTCAGTTCCTTGAAGAGCGCGACGGTGTAGCCGGTCGCCACGGGCTGGTCGTGAAAGTCGAGCAGCACAACGTCGGGGCGGACGACGGTCGCGAGGGCGAGCGTTTCGGCCGTGGTGCGGCCGCTGCCGGTGACATGCACACCGTCCTGTTCGCCCAGCCAGTTGGCGAGCGCGGCGCTGGATTCGGTGACGGCTCCGGCGAGGAGCACGCGCAGGAAACGGGAGGTAGGACGGAGTGTTTTCATCGGCGCTCATTATCGCGCACGCGGCCGTCCGCCGCCATGGGCCGGAGCCTGATAGAATTGTAGGCTGCGTCCCCGCGGTTTGTAGGATTTGGCCTACAAGCCCGGGCAAGCCCCAGGGTTCATCGCCGCTGGCGACGTCAAGCCGCGGCCCTCGGTCCGAGGAAAAATTCCGGCTACTCGCCGGGCATGAGCCGGTGCTCCTGCGCGTAGCGCACGAGCTCGACGTCGTTCTTCACGCCGAGCTTTTCGAAGACGCGGCTGCGAAAGGTGCTGATCGTTTTTCCACTCAGGGAAAGTTCCCCGGCAATCTCTTTGACCGACTTGCCCGCCGCGGTGAGCTGAAACACCTGCAGTTCGCGATCCGAGAGCAACTCGTGGCGTGGGCGGTCGCCGCCGCGGTGAAACTCCGCCGCGAGCCGCGAGGCCAGCGCGGGCGTGATGAAGCGGCCGCCCGTCAGCACCGTTTCCACGGCTTCCACGAGCTGCTCGGGCGCGGTCTGTTTGTTCAGGTAGCCGGCGGCGCCGCCCTTGATCGCGCGCAATCCGAGTTGATCCTCGGGGGTGGAGCTGAGCACCAGCACGGGCAGAAAGGGGAAATGGCGCTTCACCTCGTCGAGGACCTCGAAGCCGTTTCGACCCGGCATGTTGATGTCGAGGATGAGAACGTCCCAGGGCTGCTTGTGCAGCAGCGCGAGGGCCTGGGCGCCGTCGCCCGCCTCGCCAAACCTGGCGCCGGCAAATTCGTCGACCAGGATTTGTTTCAACCCCTGCCGGAGGATCGTGTGGTCATCGGCGATCAGGATGCGTTTCATGGGGAGGCGGTCGCGCCGATGGTTGGATCGAGCGGCAGGCGCACGGCGACCACGGTGCCGCCGGCGCCGGCGGGCGCAATCTCAACGGTGCCGCCGAAGGCCTGCGCGCGTTCGCGCATGCCCGTCAGCCCGATCGAGAACGGATCGGCCAGTTGCTCCGCCGGGATGCCGCGCCCGTTGTCCCGCACGGTCAACGCCACGTAGCCGTCGCCCTCCGCCAGCTGGATGTCGATCAGCGTGGCCTGCGCATGGCGCGCGATGTTGGTCAGGCTCTCCTGCAGGATGCGGAACAGCGCGGTCGCCCGCTCGCGATCGAGGGGAAAATCACCTCCGGAGGTCGTGGCGTGGCACGCGATGCCGGTGCGCCGGGAAAAATCCTCGGCCTGCCACTCCACCGCCGCCGGCAGCCCGAGACTGTCGAGGATCACAGGCCGGAGCTCCGTCGCGATGCGCTGCACCGTCGTGATCGCGACATCGGCCTGCGCCAACGCATCCTTGATCCGCAGCCCCATCGCCGTCCGGGTCGATTCCTCGATCGGCTTGGTTGATCGCCGCGCCAGCCAGACGAGATCGATCTTCAGCCGCGTCAGCTCCTGGGCGAGCACGTCGTGAATCTCGCGGGCGATCCGGGTGCGCTCCTGCTCGCGGATGTTTTCCAGGCGCAGCGCGAGCGCGCGCAGCTGCTCGGACGCGAGCCGGATCTCCCGCTCGGCCCGCTGCCGCTCCGTCACGTCGTGGATGATCACGGTGAACAGCGTCCGGCCGGCGACCTCGACGCCCGACAGCGAGGCCTCGATCGGAAACTCCTCCCCATCGGCCCGCCGGCCGGTGAGGGCACCGCGGGCGCTCAATTCCTGGCTCGTCGCGCCGGCCCCGGCCCAGTGCCACCAGGATCCCCCTGCCGTGTCCGGCGAAGGGAGCAGCTCGTCGAGCGGACGCTCCAGCATCGCGCCGGCGGCACAGCGAAACATCGTCTCGGCCGCGGC
>JBIJCX010000035.1:0-38970 GCA_044344465.1 Opitutaceae bacterium | reverse complement strand
TCTGCGAGACCTCCTCGCCGAACAAGCCATCGCTCCGCATGAGGCAAGCGGCATCTTCCGCAATCACCGCGGCGGACCGCTGACGCGATTCGGTGTGCGGTGGATCTTGAAAAAGCATGTCCGCCACACTGATATGGTGTCTTGTCAGATGCACGATGGCTCGACGGATCAGCGCGCCGTGCTCGACCGTTAGCGCAAGCTGACCGGCAGCCCGTTTTCAACGGCGATGGCACCTTCTCGAACCCGAACGCAATGATGCCGAATCCGCACGGACGTCGACGTTCGCTGCGGGATCACCTGCCAGCAGCGAGATGATACAAACTGGCGATGCGTTCAATCGTGGCGAAATCGATGATGCGAAACTTGGGAGCCAGGGCGACGCTCTGGACCAGGACGGCTTCGAAAGTCTCAGTTTGTCCCCCCGATAGCTCAGGGCGAACGAGGGCAGGTAGCTGATCGTGCACCCGCGGCCCAAACAAAGAAAACGGACGCACCGAATCGGCCTCACTTTCCCGGTCGTCGCCGCCCGCAAGGTGACCCTACCCTCTCACTGTCACCAGTTCGATTTTCACCGCGCGGGCCATTGACGCGCCGATCTCGATCAGCGCGCCGGACAAGCGGACATCCTCCGTCGCAACCTCGAACCGCCGTGGCATCCCGTCGATGAAGCGCGCCACCACCGGTTTCACCTCTCGACCGAGTACGCTCGCGTAGGGACCGGTCATCCCCACGTCGCAGATAAACGCGGTCCCTTTGGGCAGGATGCGGGCGTCAGCGGTGGGCACGTGGGTGTGGGTGCCCAGCACGGCGGTCACCCGGCCGTCAAGGTGCCAGCCCAGCGCCTGTTTCTCCGAGGTAGCCTCACCATGGATCTCGACAATGATGGCATCCGCCTGCGGGCGAAGTTGTTCGATCATGCGATCGGCGGCGAGAAACGGACAATCGGCCTTCAGGTTCATGAAGGTCCGTCCGAGGACCGTGAATACGGCCACGCGAAATCCCCGCGCCTCGATCACCAGGTGATCCCAGCCGGGATTGGACTTTGGCAGATTGGCCGGACGGCACACCCGCTCCATCTGGCCAATCTCGTTTTCCCAGCCGCGCTGATCCCAGACATGGTCGCCCAGGGTGATCGCATCGACCCCGCTTTCGAGGATCGACTTTGCCATTGCCCCGGTAATGCCCGCACCGGCCGCGGCGTTTTCCGCATTCGCAACGACAAAGTCGATGCCCTGCTCCGTGCGCAGTCGTGGCAACCGGTCCGCCACAATCTCCCGGCCGGGCCGGCCAACGATATCGCCGATGAAGAGGAGTTTGAGCATGCCCGGAAAGTGGATTCGGCCCCGGATTTCGCCAGTCAATTTCGCGTCCCGGCCGACCCCACCTCCCGAGATCTCGAATCCCGGAGCTTGCGTCACCGGTGAGCAATGGTTTTTCCTACCGGGCTTTTCAGCAAATTCCACCGCCATGAAAAAGAACATCACCACTACTGCCGCGTTTCCACAGGCCGAGATCGGCCGCGAAATGAAGGGTGCCGACTGCGTGGTCGAGTGCCTGATCCGCGAGGGTGTCGATGTCATCTTTGCCTATCCCGGCGGCGCCTCCCAGGAGTTGCACCAGTCCCTCGCGCGAAACGATAAGATCCGGGTAATTCTCCCCCGCCACGAACAGGGCGGGTCGTTCGCCGCCGAAGGCTACGCGCGTGCGACCGGCAAAGTCGGAGTCTGCATGGCCACCAGCGGCCCCGGCGCGACCAATCTCGTTTCCGCGATCGCCGACGCCTACATGGACTCCATCCCGCTCGTGGCCATCACCGGGCAGGTGTTCTCCAAGTATATCGGCAAAATGGCGTTTCAGGAAACCGACTTCTACGGCATGACCCTGCCGATCGTGAAGCACTCCTACCTTGCGATGGACGTCAAGGATTTGCCCCGGATCTTCAGGGAAGCGTTTTATCTGGCCCGCAGCGGTCGGCCGGGCCCGGTCGTCATCGACATTCCGAAGGACGTGCAGCAGGCGAAATTTCAGCCGGTCTTTCCCGCCGCGGTCGAGTTCCGCAGCAGTTACGCCACCGCGACGCAGCATGCGAGCGACGATCAGCTCCAACAGGTGCTCGCGCTCATCGCCGAGGCGAAACGGCCCGTGCTGTACGCGGGCGGAGGCATCATTTCCGCCGAGGCACACTGCGAACTGAAAGCGTTCGCGGAAAAAGCCAACGTGCCGGTGGCCACGACCCTCATGGGGGTGGGCGCCTTTCCAGAATCGCATCCGCTGTCGATGCAATGGTTCGGCATGCACGGATCGGCTTACGGCAACTGGGCCGTGGATCAGAGCGACCTGCTGCTGTGCTTCGGCGCGCGCTTCGACGACCGTATCACGGGCGACACGAGCAAATTCGCCGCCCACGCGAAGATCGTCCACATCGACATCGACGCCTCCGAGCATAACAAAAACAAGCGGGTCCAGCTCCCGATCGTCAGTGACATCAAGCAGGCGCTCACCCGGCTGAACGAGCTCATGGCTGCCCACGCGTTCACGCCACCGGACACAAAGCCGTGGCACGACCAGATCGCCACGTGGAAGCAGGAACACCCGTTCCGTTTCGAGCAGAGCAAACACATCGTTCCGCAGGAAGCCGTGGCGATGCTTTATGAGCTGACCAAAGGCGATGCCATCATCGCCACGGGCGTCGGCCAGCATCAGATGTGGGCCGCGCAATTCTATCGCTTCAACGAACCGCGCCGCTACATCAGCTCGCTCGGCTTGGGCGCAATGGGTTTTGGTTACCCGGCCGCTCTCGGCGCGAAGGTGGCCTGCCCGGACAAACAAGTCATCGATATCGATGGCGATGGCTCTTTCATGATGAACATCCAGGAACTCGCCACCGCGAAAATCGAGAAGATCGCCGCGAAGGCGATGATCCTGAACAATCAGCATCTGGGCATGGTGGTGCAGTGGGAAGATCGCTTCTATGGCAGCGTGCGCGGCAACACGATTCTCGGCGACGAGACAAATGTGGGCAGCCCGGATAATCCCGGCGCGCTTTATCCCGACTTTGTCAAGATCGCCGAGGGCTTCGGCGTAAAAGGCCGCCGCGTAATCAAGAAGAGCGAACTGCGCGCCGCCGTTCAGGAGATGCTCGATCACGACGGCCCGTTTGTCCTCGACGTGGTGGTGCCCTATACCGAGCACGTGCTGCCGATGATTCCCGCTGGTCGCTCGGTCAATGAAATGCTCCTGAAGTAGACGGTGGCGGGCAGGGCTGCGACCAAATATTGGGGAGGGTTACCCGGGCCTCCTGTGTTCGAGGGCTCGTCGGCCAGGGGCTCGGCCGTTCCCACCGGCGCGCCGGCCGCGCGCGGTCACTTCTCCTTCATCACATAAATGCCATCCCAGTTTTCCGGGGGTGGCTCATGCTTGTAGTGCGCGGTGATGTCGAGGTAAACAAGCGATGGGTTGCTCATCACGCCCGGGGACTTGCCCGGCACGTTGAATTCAAGATCACGGCTCTGCGTAAAGAGCGCCAGGGCCCCGTCCCAATCGCGGGCGTAGTATTTTTCGAGTGCCTGGGAAAAAATACCCACGCAATCGCGGGTCTGCGCGGAAACGGTTTCCTTCAATCCGACGATTTCGAAAATCGGCACCGCCGTGGTGCGCCCCTTGACCACGATGCGGCCGAGCGGCCGGAAAACCACCCGTTCTGGTTCGTGCTTTTCGCACGCGATCTTCGTCGCCTCCGCGCACATCGTGTAGGCACCCCAACTTTTCGCCCCGGACTCCATGCGGGCCGCAAGGTTCACGTTGTCGCCCATCATCGTGTAGTTAAAACGTGTCCGGCTGCCCATGTTGCCGATCATACACACGCCCGTGTTGAGGCCGACGCGGGTCTGCATCTTCCACACAATCTGCGGCCATTTCTCGCCTTCGTTCTGCCACTTAGTTCGCAACTCGGCGAGCTTGCCGTGCACCAGCTGCGTCGCCACACAGGCGCGAAAGGCATGGTCAGCCAGAGGGATGGGGGCACCGAACATCGCGACCACGGCGTCACCAATGTATTTGTCGAGCGTGCCGCCCTGGACCTGGACAATATCAGTGCACGCCGTGAGGTATTCGTTCATCAACTCGACGAGCGGACCCGAACCGAGTTTTTCCGAGAAGGTGGAGAACGACTGGATATCGGAGAAATACGCTGTGATTTCCGCGTCATGACCGCCGAGGTGCGGCTCCTCGCCCGACTCGACCATCCGGTCGACCAGATCCGGCGAAACGTAGGCGCCAAACATCCCTTTGATGCGGCCCTTGGCTTTTTGTTCTTCGATCACCTGCCAGATGAGGCCGGCGAAGCTCGTGGTAAATGCCGCTCCGAGCGGCGCGGTAAACGGCAGGACGATGTGACTGCCCTTGAACAACTGAAACGTAAGGGCCACGTAGGTTGCCACCGCGAGCACCGCCATGATCTTGGCGAACAAGGCACGAGCGCCGCCGGCAAGTGACAGGATCGTCACCACCAGCGTCAGCGCAAAAACGATCCCGAATGTGTATGACTCGGGCAACCGCTGGAGAAACTGACCCGAGATGATTGTCTTCAGCAGATTGCCATGGAGACCGACCTTCGGCACCGGCACGTCGTCAAACGGAGTCGGCGCGAGATCCTGCAGCAACTTGTCCACGGGGCCGATGAGTACCACCGCGTCCTTGAACGCCTCTTGTGCGAAGTACTCTTTTCCCGCCTTCTTCAGCTCGGCATCGTCAGAGGCCAGCGCCTCCGCGTACTTGAACACCTCGGAAAACTCGGCGCGTAGGTTCTGCGGCGATTCCCACGGGGAGAACCAATTGATTTCAATCAGTTGCCGGTCGCGCAAGGGCACGGTGCTCTGCACCGAACCATCCGGGCGGACGAACTCCATGCGATCGGGCAGAATCTTGATCGAGCCGACCGGCAGCCCCCAGTAAAGACGCGCCAGCTCGGCGGCCATGTGGAAGTAATCACGCTTGAAATTAGTCGGCACCCACGCGGGCACCCACCGGGTGCCACCATCAATGGTGTCAATCAATCCGACAAAGGGAGGATTATAAAGCCTCGGGCGATCGCGGACGAAACTAGTTTCGAACGTGGGCAGCTCCGGTGGCTCAATCTTTTCAACCGGGCGCGTATCCGTCGCGACGAGCGGCAGCATGCGCTCAGTCAGTTTGCCGAGAATATCCTTGTACGATTGCCCGGCGTAGGCCGCCGCGAGTACAACGGGTGGGTCTTTGGCCAGGAACTTGCCGAGCTCCACATTGCCCAAAACATGCTTTCTCCAATCGACGGACTCGGAAAGTCCCGCCTCGGAGAGCACGATATCGATCCCGATGGCCCGGACCTTGGCTTCATTGACGAGAGCCGACGCAACCCGGGCGTAATACATGCGACTCCACGGAAAACCGCCGATCTCCTTCGGATCGAGCGAAAGCGAATCAATGTCGACGTAGACGACCTTCACCGGCGACTCGAGTTCACCTCTATTTTGGAAACGCCAGTCAATCGACTTGTCCTCCAAGAACGTCAGCCAGCCGTAGTGGCTGAAGACACACCACAGCGCCGGAATCGGGAGCAGCAAAAGCCAGCGCAGATACGCGAGCGACTTCGCCTTGTTCGTCGGAGCCATTGATCGCAGGCTACTTAACGGAAATCGCCAACGAAAGAAAATTTCCCAAGACGCGTCTGCGTGCGTTGCTCAATCGCGAACAGGATCGCAATCAACCACCCGCACCGGAGGTCACACGTGGTGGCGCAGGTGTCGGCGGAGGCGGGGGCGGAGGTGTCGGTTGCGGCGCTGGCGTCGGTTGCGGCGTCGGAGTCGGAGTCGGGGTCGGAGTGGTCGCCGTGACGGAAGACCCGCCGGTCCCAGTCGTGCCTGTCCGGCCAGCCGTGGTTCCCGTCGTTCCCGTGGTTGATCCAGTCGTGCTACCGGTTGTGGACCCCGTGGTGCTACCGGTCGTCGAACCCGTCGTGCTGCCCGTCGTCGAACCCGTCGTGCCAGTTGAACCTGCAGCAGGTGTTGTCCCAGGAGAGGATCCCGTCGTCCCCCCGGTCGAGCCGCCAGCGGTACCACCGGGTGCCGGAGTGGTACCCGCCGGGTCAGGAGTGCTACCAGTGGGTGCGCCGGTGCCAGCTGGAGGTGTCGGCGTGGGAGTCGGAGTCGGCGTCGGAGAAGTAAATGTTGCCGCCGCCACGGCTACGGCCATGGTCTGTGCCTGTTGCACAACTGCAGCCTGTGTCGCCGCACTGATCGGAACAACCAGAGTTGACGTCATCGTAGGCCGAGAGGTGACCGTAACCTGGCCCGTTGTGGCGTTCACGCTTACGGGAACCGTGATGACGATTTCCTGGCCACCACCCACCGAAACGCCGCTACCGCCGCTACTCGTCGGACGAGGCGTCACACCGCTAGGAGTGACTCCCCCGGCCGCAGGCGTGCCTCCTGCAGCTGATGTTCCAGTGCCAGCTGGCGCGCCGCCAGCTGCGGGAGTGCCGGTCGCAGCAGGGGTGCCACCAGGGGTGGGTGTACCACCGCCCGCGGGCGTGCTTCCGGCCGCAGGAGTTCCTCCAGCAGCGGGTGTGCCTCCGGCCGCAGATGTTCCACCGGCCGCGGGTGTGGTTCCAGCATTCGGATCCGGAGCCCCTCCGCCAGCAGGGGCACCTCCCGCAGGAGGGGTGCCTCCACCAGCCGGCGTACCGCCAGCATTAGAATCCACAGGCGCCGCACCAGCATTGGGATCAGGCGTGCCTCCAGCACCGGCGGCAGCCGCACCACCCGCACCAACGCCCCCCGCAGGAGGCTGCTGAAAGGCGACGTTACCTTCAACGGTACTGAGCGAGAAAAACGCCAAGCCAGTCCCGGACGGGCGAAATACGATTCGAAACGTCGTGCCGCGAATACCAGCGGCGCCAACCGGTGTTTGCACAGTAAAGGACGAGCCCTTGTCGTGCTTCAGTTTCTTGACGTTACCCACCAACTCACCCTTGTTCAAGGCGAGTCGGGTTCGGGACGGGGTCGGCTCCTCGGCCAGCGTCGCAATCGTGATCGTGCTGGCAAAAGGATCCTGCAAAAATTCTTGAATTACCAACTCCGTCTCTGCCCCCAATTGGGTCGTGGCGCCATTGGAGAAAACGAGCACCGCGCTCGAATCGGGAAAGGTGTTAACTTTGGCCGCCTGTGGCACTCGATCATCAACCTTCAGCGGGCTGGTGGTCCCATCGACGGTCATCGTAACGGTGCCAGTGATCTTTGCCACCAGCACCAAACCGGGCTGCGTCAAACTGGCTGGCACAAGATTTCCGGCCGGCAACGGCACTTGCGCCTGAACCGCTATGTAGGCGAAAAATGCCATGAATAACGGCCAGAACAGTAATCGGTGTTGCATGGAATTACACGGGCTATGGCGCTCTCGCGCTAATCGCCAAACGATGGCGCAAGGCTAACCCCGGTCGATTTCCCGGGTCAAGACGCAAACAGAACGCAAGCGCCGCCTCTGCCGTCCCACGTTCATTTTCCTTGCGACTCAGATGGTCGGCGTAGTGGTACCAAGTGAGTGCGTTCCTCGGAGCGATGGCAATGGCCTGAGTAAAATCGTTGCCCGCTTGCAACCAACGTCCCTGCATATCCCGCGCTACTCCGCGCCGAAGCCAAACCTCGGCATTCACCCGGGAAATCGCGAGTGCCTGCTCTGCCGCGACTTCCGCCTCTCTACCCAATTTCTCAATGCGGTGCGGCTCGACGTGTGCCCAGAGGGCAATGGCATAGGCCAGGTCGGACCGTGCCTGTCCATTTTTCGGCGCAATCGCCACCGCTCTTGCCAAGCCTGCACGGGCCGCCGAGAGATCCGCGCGAAAACTCGCCGGCGATGGAGATGCGATGGCGAGCCGGTCGATCGCCTGGCGAGCCTGTGAGCGGACTGCCTCACCATGATAGCTTGGAATAAATCCAAACGCGATCCCCGCCGCCCCTACCGCTCCAACCATGTAAAGCGACCACTTCTGCGTCACCGACCTCACTCCAGAGTCGATGGCCAGCGGCCAGGCACAACCGACGCCAAGCGCGGCCACAGTCGCAAAGGCCAGGGCCAACGCAGGAATTTTGAGATGGAAATCCACCCACAGATGAAACCCAAACGCCATGATGCCGATGCCAAGCGCCGACCCAAAAGCCCGTCCGTCGATCCAACCTCCCGCGGATGCGGCGCGTTCCTCGCGCCGACGGAAAAAACATCGTCCGGCAATCGCCCCGACCGCCCCGAAAAACAGCGTGAACCCAAACAGACCGTAGTCGCTGAGTGTATTCAAATAATCGTTGTGTGCCCATAGCGGCTCATCAGGGAAACGTTCCGGGCGATGCTTTTCAAACATCACATTGTAGCTTCCGCCCCCGGTGCCCCACGCGGGGTGCTCGCGGAACAGTTCCCAAGCCGCCAGCCACATGATGGGCCGGGTCTTTTCCCCCGCGTCGCGCAAGGCGGTGACAACGCGATCGCGGATCTTGGGCGACGCCGAATACAGTGTCCAGCCAGCCAGAATGACCACCGCAAGGACAGCTGCGGTCCGCAGGATGCGCCGCCGCCAGCTTCTCCGGCGCTTCGCCACCAGTGGCCAGACCGTCAACGCCAGCGCCAGCCCAACCGCGCCACCACGGCTGATTGTCAAAACGAGTCCGAAGCCCAGCACCGCGGTCAACCAGCCAAAGAGGACACGTTCGGTGGCACCTGCCCCGCGCCGAAAGGTCAAGGCACCGAGCGCGGGAAGCAATAGCAGCAGGAACGCCGCGAGGCTATTGGGAATGCCAAATGGTCCACTCGCCCGCCCGAGGAGATACACGGACTGCACCCGCCCGAGCATCAGCCAATCGGGCCGGACAAACCGCTGATAGGATCCCATCACAACCGCCACGACTCCCAGTGCGACCAGCACGGAAAACAACATCAGGCGCGGCGCCGGCGAACGCAGACCGTTGAGCACGACCCAGAAAGCGATCGTCATCTGCGCCCAGCCGAACCAATCGAACCAGCCAAGCCATGGAACCGGCGTGACCCAAACCACGTTGGCTGCGGCATACGCCACGAACGGGACTAGCATCCAGCCGGCCGGGTGGGTGCGCGTATTCTCGCTCGCGCAACCGACGAAATGAACTCCCACCAGAAGCGCGGTCAGGGCGCTCGTGACCACCATTGTCTCCGGCAGGAAGCCACCGAGGCAGAGTGTCGTCCACGCAAGGTTCGCCGCCAGGAGTGTGGCTCGCGCCCACTCCCATCGGCTGCCGCGCGACGCGTTCTGGTCGATGGTCATCCAAGGCTGGTCAGAAAAATCCATGCCGACGCGAGGGCGCGTCAGCCAGGCCACAATTCTTCGCTTCGCCATGAGTGACAAACAAGGCCAAACACGCGGCGCAGCGCGGTCGCGCCAAGCGGAAGGTCGCAGGATGGCCGAGCAGATTTCGCGCCAGCGCCGAAAGTGCCCCCGCGCTCAAAAAGCAACGCGAGCGCCGCCCAGCAGCCGCCCGCGGCCACTTCGCTCAAGCAAAGAAAAGCGGCGCCACCCGCGAGGGCGACGCCGCGAAAATATCGTATCAGATCAACCCGGCTCAGGTCGTCGGCACGCTCTGAATCGTCTTGATGATCCGACCGGCAACCAGATACGGGTCGGCGGCTGAGTTCGGACGGCGATCCTCAAGGTAACCCTTGTAGCCGTTCTTGATGAAGTTCACCGGCATGCGCACCGAGGCACCGCGGTCGGAAAGCCCGTAGGTAAACTTGTCGATCGACTGCGTCTCGTGGAGACCGGTCAGGCGCATGTGATTGTCCGGGCCATACACGGCGATGTGTTCGTCCATGTGCTTGTTGAACGCCGCCATCAGTTTCTCGAAGTAGGTCTTGCCGCCCTGTTCGCGGAGGAACTTGGTGGAGAAATTCGTGTGCATCCCGGAGCCGTTCCAGTCCAGCGGCTGGTTGAACGGCCCGCGGACCGGCTTGCAGTGCCATTCCACATCAATGCCGTAGGGTTCGCACAGCCGCATCATCATGTAGCGCGCCACCCACATTTGGTCGGCCGCGGTCTTCGAGCCCTTGCCGAAAATCTGAAACTCCCACTGGCCCTTCGCCACCTCGGCATTGATGCCCTCGATGTTGATGTTCGCGGCGATGCACAGGTCGATGTGCTCCTCGACGAGCTTGCGGGCAATCGGCCCAACATGCTTGTGGCCAATGCCGGTGTAATACGGGCCTTGCGGGGCGGGATAACCGTCTTTCGGGAAACCCAGCGGGGCGCCATTCTGCCAAAAAAAGTACTCCTGCTCGAATCCAAACCAAGTCTCGGGATCGTCGGCGATCGTGGCGCGCGTATTCGAAGGATGTGGCTCACCGCTCGGCTGCAGCGTTTCACACATCACGAGAAACGCGTCCTTGCGCGTCGCATCGGGGAAAAGGGCGACCGGCTTGAGCAGGATGTCCGAGCTCTTGCCCTCGGCTTGCTGGGTCGAGCTGCCATCGAAACCCCAAAGTGCCAGATCATCCAGCTTTAGGGTCGCGGTGTCACCGTCGATAATTTTGGTCTTGGAGCGAAGGCCCGCGAGTGGCGTGTAACCATCGAGCCAGATATATTCCAGTTTGATTTTGGCCATAATTGGTAGGGGGGCAGGGATTGAGGGAGTTTAGCGAGTGTAAGAGCGGATTTGCCCACTAAACGCAGCGGAAAATCCGGCTGCAAATCAGCAGTTCATGTGCCAGATGCAATCAGAAGTTTCATTCATGGCACTTTTTTTGTGCATCACTGGCGTAATGACTCACTTTTCCGTCCGGGTGGCGCTTGCCAACGCGGATGCCGCCGGGGACTGTCTCCGCCCCGCTCCATGCATGAAATGAAAGATACCGCCCGCGCCACCGTGCGCATTGGTTACGATGGGCGCGTCCACAAGTCGTTCCGCGGGCATCAAGCCAGGGAAAGGTTCGAGCACGAGGTTCGGGTGCTGCGGTACCTGGAGGGACGGGGTTGCCCATTTGTCCCCAAGCTCCTCGAGGTGGAACCTGAGAACCTGAAAATCGTCACGACCAACTGCGGCGGGCGCGTCGATCAGCTCAACCCGGAGCGGCAGATTGAGGTATTTGCCGAACTCGAACACTACGGTGTCCGCCACGAGGATCGCGAATTACGCAACATCACCTATCGGATCGCAGACGGCCGGTTTTGTCTCATCGACCTTGAATTCGCCACGATTCTTGACGATGGCACCGGAAAATCGATTTCGTTGAAACCTTCCGGTTTGCCATGAACGCCATCGATTCGACGCGGTCGGCCTCCTCTGCCGCCTACTCGGCCCCACCCCTGGAAATCCACTGGTCGGGCCTCACGCACGTCGGCCGGATACGCAAGAACAACGAGGACGCCTTCCTGGCGCTGGCCGTCGATGGTCACGAGGTCCGCTACCTCGGCAAGACCGGCCATGCGTTGCTTGAGACGGCCGATTTCGTGTTCGCGGTGAGCGACGGCATGGGGGGAGCCAAATCCGGCGAGTTCGCCAGCCGGATCGCCGTCGACCGAATCACGCGCCTGTTCCCACGCGCCTTCCGCCTGTCCGCCGCCGGGATGGACAACAGTTTCAACGATCTCATCGCGGAGTTCTTTTCCACCACCCACAACGATCTCCTGAAACTCGGCTATTCCTACGAGGAATGCGCGGGCATGGGCGCGACGCTCAGCCTCTGCTGGTTCTCCCGCTCGTGGATGTATTTCGGTCACGTCGGTGACAGCCGCATCTACTATCTGCCGCGAGAGGGCGGACTCACGCAGCTGACACACGACCACAGCCACGTCGGCTGGTTGCGGCGCAAGGGCAAGCTCAACGAACGTGAGGCCCGCACGCACCCGGGCCGTAATTCCCTCCAACAGGCCCTCGGGGCGGGCCATCAGTTTGTCGAACCCCACATCGGCGCCGTCAGCCTCCAGCCCGGCGACCGGTTCCTGATTTGTTCCGACGGCCTAATCGACGGAATCTGGGATCGTCATCTCGAGGAGCTGCTGCGCACGCCGTCTCCGGCCGGTTCGACGCCCAGCCGCGCCCAGCACCTGGTCGAGGAATCCGTGCAAAACTCCGGACGCGACAACACGACCGCCGTCGTGATTGAATTGCTGCCCGCCCCGGCAAAGGTTTCCCCGCCTGCCACGGGCGAGGCCCCAACCGCTCCGTGCACCTGATTTTCGTCTATGGCACTTTGAAACGCGGGGCCGGCAACCATCACCACCTCGCCGGACAAACATTTGTTGGCCAAGCTCAGACGGTCCCGGGATTTTCGCTCTACGATCTCGGGAGCTATCCCGGCATGGTTGCCCAGGCTGGCGATTGCGACGGCGTCAGGGGCGAAGTCTGGTCGGTCGACTCCGACTGTCTGCACCGGCTCGATGAACTCGAGGGGGTGCACGAGGGCCTCTACCACCGTCAATCGGTGGCGCTCCAACCGCCCTTTGCCGACCGCAGCGTAGAGGCCTATCTTTATGGCCGTGCTGTCTCCGACCGCGCCGCCGTGGGTTCCGTTTGGGGCGATTAGGCGTCGCGTCTCACTGGGGCCGGGCTTCCAACGCCTGCCGGGGAATCCGCCTTACGGCAGTGAACTTGGCGCGGAACAATTCATCCAGCGCCTCGCGCACGTCGCCCGGGATTTGCCGCACCAATTCATCAAGGGGGGGCAGCGGCGTCGAATCCTTCGGTTCGATGGTTGCGGCGGCCACCGAACGCGGCACCGACTCCCCGCGGCCGTGCGCTTCCGCGCGAAAAGCGGACTCCGCCGTTTCATCGAAGCCCCGGGGACCGGCTTCCTCCGGCAAAGCCAGCGCCGCTTCCTGCCGATCGCCGTCTGCGCCGTCCGATGGCTGCGTGGCGACAGAACCCGGCGCTCCGGTTTCCCGTCCCTCATCTCCGGCCGGCAAACCAGCGTCGCATCGGCCCCCCCGGCTTCCACCCGCCGCCTGCGCCTGACCCAGGCGGGCCTCCAGCCGGTCAATCAGGTCTTTTTTTTTTCGCTCTCGTCCGCACCCGCGACGTTCGGCGCGGACGCTTCAGTCGCCAGTGCCGCCAGTTCCCGGATCAGACTGTCGATCGCCCGGGCGCGACTGGCCTCCACCGCCTTCAGGAGCGTGACCTCGAAATTAATCTTCTCCGCCAGGCCGAGCTTCACGTTGCCCTCCCCTTCCCTCAGGCCGTCGAGCATTCGCGTGAGTTGTTCCGTCGTCATTGCAGCGCCGCCGAGTGTTTCGGTCCGGCCACCCTTGGCGATCGCGTCGAGCAGGGCAGATCGGATCAGGGCCTGCAGGTCGACCAGCAACCGGACCAAATCCCGTCCGGCCGCATCGCAGTCATCGACCAGGGCGACGATCTTCTGGTGATCGCCGGCGGCCATGGCACCGGCAAGTGCCGCAACCTTTTCCCCCGCGACGAGTCCGTAAACATCGAGCACGTCCGGTTCGGCAATCTCGAGGCCGCAAAACGAGATCATTTGGTCGAAGATCGATTGCGCATCGCGCATCCCGCCATCGGCAAGCCGTGCGATGCACGCGAGCGCGTCATCGGTGACCTTGATTTTTTCGTCCGTGGCGATCCTTTTCAATCGCTCGACAATCAGATCAGCCGGAATCGGCTTGAGATCGAAGCGCTGGCAGCGCGACAAGATGGTTGGAAGCACCTTTTGCGGATCGGTGGTGGCAAAGACGAACTTCACGTGCGCGGGCGGTTCCTCCAGCGTCTTGAGCAGGGCGTTGAACGCCTGCGCCGAAAGCATGTGCACCTCGTCGATGATGTAGAGTTTGAATTTCCCCTGGGCGGGCGCGTAGCGCACCGTGTCGCGCAGGTCGCGCACCTGATCGACGCCATTGTTCGAGGCCCCGTCGATTTCAATGACATCGAGGTGCGAGCCATCGGCGATGGCCTGGCAGGCCGGATCCTTCACGTCGAAGTCGGCCTTCGGTCCGCCGGTGCAATTCAGCGCCTTGGCAAAAATCCGCGCCATCGAGGTCTTGCCGGTGCCGCGCGGGCCCACGAAAAGGTAGGCATGGGCAATCCGGCCGCGCGTGATCGCGTTTTTCAAGGTGCGCACGACATGATCCTGGCCGACGACGTCATCAAACGTCTGCGGCCGCCATTTGCGGGCGATGACTTGGTAAGCGGACATTGCTGGAGGCCTGTCGGCAGGCGCTGGAAACTCAGCGCAACTGCCGAATCGCTTGCAGGCAAGCTCCTACATCGGGCTCAGCGTAAAAAATAGTGGCCAGGCACTCCACGGCACTGGGAGAACGTCGTTGCCGTTGCTACCTTCCGGTCCTGGCGGAGTTCACGCGCCTGCCCATGCATGGCACCTGGCCGGCGCGAACCATGGGAGGCACCGGCCGCGGCGCAACTCCTAATTCCCTTTTTCCGTCCGCCGGCACGCGGTGGCCGCGACTTACGGATTACCCGCTTTCGGCTGATTCAGCGGCGTCTGGTCCTGCGTGCCCGGGTTTCGCGGGCCCTGCTTCTGCGCGCCCGGATTCGTTCGCCCTTGATTGGCGCGTTGGCTGCCCTCCACTGCCGGAAGATCGCCGCGCTTCACGCGTTCGGCGCTCACCCGTTCCTGCATCGCACGCTTCATTTCCTCAAGCTCGGCGCGTTGCGATGGATTGAGCCAGCCCCCGATGTCGAGGTGCATCCGTTCCACCACCCGCGTCGTATCCTGCAGATTTTCTTGGCGCAGCCGCTGCAGATCTTCGCCGGCCCGCGCGACAATCGGCCGGACCTTTTCCCGTTGTTCCTCGGTCAGCTTCAAGCGTTGGGTAAACTGGCGCATCATGGCCGGTCCAATGGAACTCTGAGCCTTACCCGCCACCTGGCCTTTCGGCTGGCCCTGCGACTGACCCTGACCCGCTCCGGCAGGCTTTTGCACCTGCTGGTTGGGCCGACCTGAACCAGGTGACGTGGCAAACCGTTTTCCAGAAGCGCGAAGCGTGAAGAGTCCGCCAAAGACCGCCCCCGCAATGAAGACGCCGACAAAGGCGAAGATGACCTTCCAGGGCCTGTCCATGGTTCAATCCGTCAGATCAAGCACCACCGCGACCGCATCATCGGGCGGCAGGGCGTACTCCTCTGATACCACCACCGACGTGGCGGTGCGGGTCAGCTCAAGATAGTTCACCGCCACGCTCACGATCGCGAGCAGGCACGCGACGCCAAACGCCCGAAACGCAAACCGCTCAACCAACGACGACACCTTGCGCCGCTGCGTAAACGCCAGGGCGACAACCCGGGTCGCAAAACCATAGGGCGTGGCCAAGTCGCGTTCATCCGGCTCCTGGCGCGTGGCGGCGACGAGCCGCGACCACGGATGGCGGGGATCCTTGAGGTTCATGAGTGTTCCTTTCGCTTCAGCTCTTGAAAAAATTTCTGCAGTTTTCGCCGCGCGCGAAACGCCCGGACTTTGATCAGTGACTGGTTCCAACCGGTCAGGTGCGCAATCTCGGCGATCGTCTTCTGTTCGAGATCCAGCAACCGGATGACGAGCTGGTCGTCCGGCTTGAGTTGCCCGAGCAGCTTGTGGACCAGCTCGTGCGCCGCCATGGCGTCGTTGGCGGGGACGTCATTCTCGTTCGTCATCACCGCATCCAGCACCTGGGCCTCGTTCTCCGAGAGATCCGCCCAGCGGAACTCCGGCCGGCGTTTCTGCGCCCGCAGGTGATCGATGCAGGTCGTCACCGCGATCCGCGAAACCCAGTGCGGAAACGGCACGGCTCCCTGATATTGTTCGAGTCGCGTGAACATCTTCATGAACACTTCCTGCGCCAGATCCTCCTCGGCGACCCGGCGGGGCAGATGGGAGCGCACGATGCGAATGACGAGGGGGTACAGATGGTCGACCAACTCGCGTGCAGCCGCCTGATCCCGCTGGCGCACACGGTCGAGGCAGCCAGCCAGATCGAGCGGCGGAACGTCGTCGTCAGGCATGGGCGAATGGAGGCAAGATACATCACGGCAAGCAAGACGCGCCTTCGCTGGGCGGGTTACAGCCCAGGGGGCGCAGTCGGAACCGCGCATCGCAACCGCCTCTTGACTTTTGGCGCGGTGCGCCGATATCAGCCGTTATCCCCATGCGGATTTCGCTCCAGGCCCTTCGACTTACCAACGCGCACGACCTCTGAGGACGCCGCCGAGCGGCGGGTCGTGCGTCGGCCTGAATTCTTGTCGCCGCAGTTGAGCGGCTCGTTAATAGTCGGTCCGCGTTTTCGCCGGCCGACGGTTCGTCAAACCTTCATCCTTACAATCTTGTCAGTCGATTTTTTAGTCATGCAACCTGCTCCCGTTACGAAATACCGTCCGTTTCCGCCCGTCCCACTCCCCCACCGCCAGTGGCCCGGGCGGACCCTCGACCGCGCGCCCCTCTGGTGCAGCGTCGATCTGCGCGATGGCAACCAGGCACTCGCCCAGCCGATGAGCGTGGAGGAGAAACTCGAGTACTTCGGGCTGTTGGTGAAAATCGGCTTCAAGGAGATCGAGGTCGGTTTCCCCAGCGCCTCGCAAATCGAGTTCGATTTCTGCCGCCGGCTGATCGAGGAGAACCGCATTCCCGATGACGTCGCGATCCAGATTCTCTGCCAGTGCCGGGAGGATCTGATTACGCGGAGCATCGAGGCGATGCGCGGCGCGCGGAACGCCATCTTTCATCTCTACAACTCGACGTCGCCAGCCCAGCGGAAATACGTCTTCAATGCCTCGCGGCCGGAGATCGTCAAAATCGCGGTGCAGGGGACGAAATGGGTGAAGCAGTATTCGCAACCGCTCGTGGCCGCCGGCACGCGGATGCGCTTCCAGTACTCGCCCGAAAGTTTCACCAGCACGGAGCTCGAGTTCGCCCTCGAGATTTGCGAGGCGGTCACCGATGTCTGGCAGCCGACGGTTGCGGACAAGATTATCCTGAACCTTCCCGCCACGGTCGAATATGCCACGCCCAACGTCCACGCCGACCAAATCGAGTGGATGGGGACCCATCTCACCCGCCGCGACCGCACGCTGATCTCGCTCCATACCCACAACGACCGCGGGACCGGCGTGGCCGCGACCGAACTGGCCCTGCTCGCCGGGGCGGACCGCGTCGAGGGCACGCTGTTCGGCAATGGCGAGCGCACCGGCAACGTCGATCTCGTGACGGTCGCGATGAACCTCTACACGCACGGCATCCACCCCGGGCTCGACTTTTCGAACATCAACGAAATTCGCGACGTCTACGAGCGCTGCACGCGCCTCGAGGTTCCGCCGCGCCAGCCGTACGCCGGCGAGCTCGTGTTCACCGCGTTCAGCGGCTCGCATCAGGATGCGATCAACAAATCATGGGCGCTGCAGAAGCCCGGCCTGCCCTGGGACGTGTTGTACATCCCGATCGATCCCGCGGACATCGGCCGCAGCTACAAGGCCATCATCCGGATCAACAGCCAGTCCGGCAAAGGCGGAGTCGCCTATGTCTTGGAACACGAGTTTGGGTATTCCCTGCCCAAGCTCATGCACAAGGAAATCGGCAAAATCATCAACGATGTCGCCGATGCGAAGGGCACCGAGCTCACGTCCGCCGACGTGCACGACGTCTTCCGGCGCGAATACCTCGAGCGCACCGCACCGATCACGCTGCAACATTTCAAGACCACCGAACGGGACAGCGCGGTGAAATGCGCGGCCACGCTCCTGTTCGGCGGCGAGACGCACAAGCTCACCGCCGAGGGCAACGGCCCGATCGACGCGTTCGTCCGCGCGCTCGGCACCACGAGCCTGCCCAAGTTCGAAGTGCTGAGCTATGTCGAGCACTCGCTGGGCAAGGGCTCGGAGGCGCGCGCGGTGAGTTACATCCAGATCAAGACCGAACGCGGCCATGCCCTCTTCGGCGCCGGCATCGACACCAATATCGAGCTCGCGTCGATCAAGGCGGTCGTCAGCGCGCTCAACCGCGCGCTGGCCAAAAGGTAGCCGGACGGAGCGGTGGCGGCGGCCGCTCCGATTTTTCCCGCCGATGAAATTCACCCCCGAAAAGCCGCCGCTCACCGGCGAGACGCTCGACACCCTCACCGAAAAGCTCCGGGCGGGCGGCGAGCCGGCTTTCCGCGCGCAGCAAATCCTCGACTGGCTCTACAAGAAGCGCGTCCGCTCGTGGGACGAGATGACCAACCTCTCCAAGTCCCTCCGGACGTGGCTTGCCGCCACCTTCGATCTCATGCCCGCGGCGCTCGTGCTCAACCGGCAGTCCGAGGACGTCACCGACAAGCTGCTGCTCGCGCTCCGCGATGGATCGCTGATTGAAACCGTCATCATCCGCGCGCCCCAGGAGGGCGTGGGGGTCGAGCATTCGCGCAAGACCATCTGCATTTCGACGCAGGTCGGCTGCGCGATGGGGTGCGTGTTTTGCGCGAGCGGACTCGCCGGGCTCAAGCGCGACCTCAACGCCGGCGAAATCGTCGCCCAGCTCCTGCAGGTGTGCTACCGGGAGGACGACCGCACGCCCCGGGCGCGCATGGAACTCGCCTCGTTCGACAACATCGTCGTGATGGGGATGGGGGAGCCGCTCGCGAACTACGACGCCCTCCTCCGTGCGCTCAACATCCTGAACGCGGCCTGGGGCCTCGGTTTCGGCGCGCGCCGGATCACCATTTCGACCAGCGGGCTGGTGCCGAAAATCCTGCAGCTCGCCGAAGAGGAGCTGGGCTTCCGCCTGGCCATCTCGTTGCACGGGGCGACCGACGAGGTGCGCGAAAAAATCATGCCGGTGAACAAGGCCTACCCGCTGGCCAAGCTCATTCCCGCCGTGCGCGCGTTCGCGGAAAAACACGGCCGGATGGTGACACTCGAGTTCATCCTGATCGCAGAGGTCAACGATTCGCTGCCGCAGGCGGAAAAACTCCGCGAGATCGCACGCGACCTCCATGCGCACGTAAACCTCATTCCCTACAACACCGTCGAGGGCCTGCCGTGGAAACGCCCGAGCCTCACCCGCCAGGAACACTTCGCCGACGTGCTCCGCGCCGCGCGCATTTCGGTGACACTCCGCCGCGAAAAAGGCCACGACATCGACGCGGCCTGCGGTCAGCTGCGCTTGAAAACGGAGCGGGACCGCGGGGACGCCACGGTTAACTCGTGACGATTCAGCCGAGGAATTGAAGCGGCAGGTAATTGCCCAGTCGGGGCGGGCCGGTCGCTCGTAGTTGAGCCAGCGAAGCGATTGAGTGGATCGCGCGCCCGGGTCGCGATTACCCGCGCGAAGGTCCGCCGGAAATCGCGGCGCGCCGCCGTTCGGCACACCTGCCCCCGCACTCCGCGCTTGCGCGCCATGCTTGCGTTACCGTTTCCTCGCGGCGTGCACGTCTCCTTCAACCTCGCCGCCGAACTCGATGCGGCCCTGATGTCCGCCGCCGCCGCGGCCGGGCTCGCCGATGCCGCCGCTTTCGCTCCCGCGGTGCGCACCGCCGATGCCCGCCATGGGGATTACCAGGCCAATGGCGTGCTCGGCTATGCCAAGGCGCGGAAGCTAAATCCCCGGGCCACCGCGGAGACCCTCGTGGCGGCGTTGCCGGGTGACCTCCGCGCCGCCTACGAGGTCACCATCGCCGGACCGGGCTTCATCAATTTCACGCTCAAACCTTCGCCGCTCCTCGCCTGGCTGCGCGCCCACGATACGGAAGATCATTTGCGGGCCGGTGCCGCGTCCGCCCGGGAGGGCCAGACTTGGATCGTCGACTACAGCTCTCCGAACACCGCGAAGCAGATGCACGTCGGCCACCTGCGGTCGGCGGTCATCGGCGAGGCGATTGCCCGGCTGCTCGCGTTCAGCGGTGCCCGCGTGGTGCGCGACAACCACATCGGCGACTGGGGCACTCAGTTTGGCAAATTGATTTGGGCCTACAAGCGGCACCTCGACGCCGACGCCCTCGCCCGGGAGCCGTTGGAGGAATTCGAACGGCTCTACAAGGTCGGACATCACGCCGCCGAAGCGGATCCCGCCATCATGGATGAAGCCCGGGCCGAACTCGTGCAGCTGCAGGGCGGCAATGCCGACAACCTGGCCATCTGGAAAAAAATCAGCGAGGTGTCGCTGGCCGCTTTCCAGCAGATCTACGATCGGTGCGGCATCCGTTTCGACGTCGTGCTCGGCGAAAGCTTTTACAACGACAAGGTCGACCAGATTTATCGCGAACTCACCGGGTCCGGCCTCGCGGTCGAAAGCGATGGCGCGCTGGTGGTCTTCCATCCCGAGCATCCGCGGTTCAAGCAGCAGCCACTGATGATTCGCAAACGCGACGGCGCGGCGAATTACGCCTCCACCGATCTCGCGACGATTCTCTACCGGACCGAGCACTTCCATGCCACCGGTGCGCTTTACGTCGTCGACAAGCGCCAGAGCGATCACTTTGAACAGCTTTTCCTCACCGCGCAGAAATGGTTTGCGCAGTCGGGGCGCCCGGTTCCGCAGCTGGAACACGTGGATTTCGGCACCATCCTCGGCGAGGATAACCGGCCGCTCAAGACCCGCAGCGGCGAAAACATCAAGCTCAAGGATCTGCTGGGTGAGGCCGAGGAACGCGCCTTTGCCCTCGTGACCAGCAAGAGTCCGGATTCCCCCGAGGCCGATCGGCGCGGGATTGCGGCCATCGTCGGGATCGGATCGGTCCAATATGCCGATCTTTCGCAGAACCGTTCGAGCGACTATGTGTTCGCCTGGGAAAAGATGATTTCGCTCGAGGGCAACACCGCCGCCTACCTGCTCTACGCCATCACGCGCATCCATTCGATCTTCCGCAAGCTCGCCACCCCACCCAACCACGCCACCGACGAGAACGCCGCCTCGGCGCTGGAGACGCCCGCCGAACTCGCGCTCGCGCGCAAGCTGGTGAAATTCCCCCATGCGCTCGACACCGCCGTGGCCCAGCTCCGCCCGCATTTCCTCTGCCTCTACCTCTACGAACTAGCCGGCGAATTCAGCGCGTTCTACAATGCCGACAAGGTCGGCGTTGACGATCCCGGGGTCCGCGGCCGGCGGCTCCTGCTGTGTGCGCGCACCTTGCTCATGCTCGAAACGGGCCTGCGTCTCCTCGGCCTGCGGACTCTAACCCGGATGTAAGTGGCGTGACACCAGTCGGGAGACCGCATTCATTTCCCTGACCCATACGGCGATCGGCGCAAATCGCTCTTGCCGCTTCCAGCACCTCCCACCAGCCTCCCTCCCATGGCCACGCAAGAAATCTATATCCGCAACGAGACCGAAACCGAGGCCCGCGGGCCATTCAACATCGAGCAGATTTCGTCGCTCGCCGAGGCGGGTCAGGTCACGGCGGAAACGCTGGTCTACGATGCAACGACCGAACAATGGGTCGCCCTGAGTGCCAATCCGGACCTGCTGGCCGCGGTATTTCCGGAGAAAAGAAAACTCGTCCTCAAGGCGAAGGAGATAAAGACGCTGAACAAGCCCGACGAGAACGCCAAGGCGATCACGGTGAACGACATGCTCGCGGCCGCAGAGGGCCGCACGGACGACACGCAGGGCAAGTCCGATCCCGAGATCGCGATGATGCGGGCGGCGAAGATTGGAATGATCGGCGCGACCGTGACGCTCATTGCCGCCGCGGCGGCTGAAATCCTGCCGGCCACGGAAGCGCTCACCTCGATGGATCCGGCAAAGATCATGGCGCAGCCGCTGGTGGTACTTGGCGTGCTTGACGTCATCCTGGCCGTCCTGCTCGGTCTCGGCATGTCGAGCATCTACTCGTTCGTCCGCTTTCGCGCCGCCCTCGGTCTCGGCCTCATGGGCTTCATGTTCTATGCGCAAGGTCTGTCGGTCCCTCTCCTCGAGGTCGCCGTGGGCGCCACGGGGCTTTATCTTTGCACCGTTTTTGTCAGCATGATTCCGGTGGTCGTCGCCGCCGCGGCGGGAGTTGGCGGGATGGGCATGCTGGCCTGGTACTTCCTTTCCAACTGACGCCGTGGCGCAGCCCACCTCAACGCGCTCGCCGGGCTGGCGATTCGCGGACGTGTGGCCGCGATTGGTCCACACCTACCAAAAGGAGATCTGGCGGTCAGCGGAGCTGAGCAATACATCGCCCCGGGGCATCCTGTTTGCCTCGCTGCGGGTGATCTCGATCACGATCACCGTGTTTAGCGAGTCCCGCGTTGCCAGCCGCGCGGCTGCCCTGAGCTTCAGCACGTTGCTCGGCCTTGGTCCGCTCATTGCGATCGCCGTCCTGGTGGCGGGCTTCGCACTCGGAAAAAACGACCCCAACCTCGTCGGGAACACGCTGAACCGGATGATCAAGGTCGTCGCGCCCCAGGTGGCCCAGTACGAACAGCTCACCGCCGATCCGGCCGCCGCCAACCCGCAGCTCGTCGACGTCATCAACCAGATTGTCACGGCCTCGCGCTCCGTTTCCGCCGGCACGCTCGGCGGCCTCTCGCTCATCCTGATTGTACTCCTGCTCTTCAAGAATATTGAGGATGCGTTCAACGATATCTGGGGCGTGCACCAGGGACGGTCGATGTTGATGCGCGTCGTGTTCTACTGGACGATTCTCACCCTGGGCGCCGTGCTGTTTTTCACCTCCGTGGCGCTCCTCGGCGCCAGCGCGTTCGTGAACGTGTTCATGGAAAAGCTTCCCGGCGGCGCCAAGCTGCTCCAGGCCCTCAGCTGGTCGCTGCCGGTGTTTTCGTTCGTCCTGCTGTCCGCGATGCTCGCGGTTTTTTACCGGGTCATCCCGAATACCAAGGTGTTTTGGCGCGCGGCGCTGATGGGCGGCGGGACGGTCGCGACGCTGCTCATGCTGAATAACTTCGTCGCCTTTCTCTACGTGAAGCGCGTCTACCTCGAACGCAGCCTCTACGGTACACTCGCCATCGTGCCCGTGCTGATGCTCGGCCTCTACACCTTCTGGCTGTGCGTGCTGATCGGCGGCATCGTGAGCTACGCGGTCCAGAATGTTCACTTCCGCAACAGCCAGGCGGCCTGGACCACGCTGACGGAGTCGATGCGTGAACGGCTTTCCCTCGTGGTGTTCCTGACCATCTGCCGCCGGTTCCGCGACTGCCTGCCGCCCATTTCAGCCTCCCAGCTCAGCACGCTGCTCAAGGTGCCGACCCAACTGCTCAACGAGTGCCTCAACCGCCTCGTGCTCGTCAAACTCGTGACGATTGTCCGCCCCGAACCCGGCACCGCTGCCTCCGACTACCTCTATCAACCCGCGCGGCCGCTGAATCGCATTACGCTGTTCGATTTCAAGACCCTCGACGACAACCTCGGCGAAGATCCGATCGGGACCTCGCTCGAACGGATCGACCCGCTGCTCGCCAGCTACGACACCGCCCTGAGCGAAGTCGGCCGGCAGGATTTTTTCCGTAAGAACCTCGATCAGCTGCTGGCGGAATTTCCGTTCGACGAATCGCGACCTCCGTTCGCCATGGGCGGCCCCCGGCCGCAGCGTTAATCGCCCTCCGCGCAGCCGGCACTGCAGATAACACCCCACTTCGCCCTTGCCACCCACGCCGGCGAACCTACCGTCCGACGTTTTCGACCCATGATTTCCTGGATTCAGAAATACTTCCAGCACCACTTCCGTACGATCTTTGCCGTACTGCTGGCCGTCATCATCATTTCGTTCGTGTTCACGATCGGCGCCTCACCCGGCATCGGCAGCGGTGAACGCCGGGTGATCGATCGCCAGTTTTTCGGCTACAACCTGAGCCTCGCGGGCGACCAGCAGCGCCTCATGGGTGACGCGGGCCTCAGCGCCAGCCTTCAGGTTGGCAGCTCGGCCGGCCTTGGGGCGGAGCAGATTCAGAATTACGCCTTCCAACGCGCCGCCACCCTCCACTTCGCCGATCAATGGCACATCCCCGCCCCCACGACCGCCGAGATTATCGAGGCGATCAAGAGCCTCCGTATGTTTGCCGGCCAGGACGGTCAGTTTGACGCCAAGACCTACGCGACTTTCCAGGACAATCTGAAAACGAATCCCCGCGGCCTTACCGCGGCCGACGTTGCCCGCGTGATCAGCGACGACATCCGCGCCGACAAGGTCAATAAACTCCTGGCCGGACCCGGCTACGTGCTGCCCGGTGATGTGAAGAATCAGCTCATCCGCGCTGACACGACCTGGACGCTTGCCACCGCCACCGTCGATTACGCCGCCTTCAACCCTGACCTCAAGCCGACGGATGCCGACCTGACATCGTTCTTCGAACAGGCCGGCGGCCGGTATGAGATCCCACCCCGCGTGGTGGCCAGCTACCTCGAGTTTCCAGCGGCCAACCATCTTGCCAGCGTCACCGTCACCGACGCCGAGGTCCGCGCGTTCTACGACGCGAATCCCACGCGCTTCCCCAAGCCCGCCGACTCGGCAAAGCCGGCCGCAACGGACGCAGCCAAGCCGGCGGAAGCGCCCAAGGTCGATCCTGCCGCCGACTTCGCCGCCGTACGGGCGCAGGTCGAGGCGGCCCTCAAGGCCGAGCGGGCCCAGCGGCTCGCCCTGAAGACGGCGAGCGATCTCGCGCTCGCGCTCTTTGAATCGAAGGCGACAACGCTGCCGGCCGTCGACTCTTTCCTCTCGGTGCGCAAGCTCACGCCCAAGTCACTGGCACCGTTTACCAGGGAATCAGGCGCCGCCGAGCTGGGCGGATCGCTCGAGGTCACCAACGAAGCCTTCAAGCTGAACCAGGGTCGGGTCGCCTCGGATGCGATTTCCACCCCGTCGGGCGCCGTCATTCTCTTCTGGAAGGAAACGCAGCCTGCCCGCAAGCCGCTCTTCGCCGAGGTGCGCGAAAAGGTGTCCACCGACTACGCTGAGAGCGAGAAACGCCGGCGCTTCGTCGAGTTGGGCAAATCAGTCAAGACGCAGATCGAAGCCCGCCTGAAAGCCGGGGACGCCCTGGACAAGGCGGCCGACACGGCGGCCGGCGGCGCCGGACTCAAGGTTACAAGCAAATCGATTCCGCCGTTCACCCTGCGTGATCGACCGCAGGACATCGATTACGTGGTTCTCGGTGCACTCGAGCGGCTCGAAAAAGGACAGGTTTCGGACATGATTATCAGCGCCGACAAGGGTCTTTTTGTCCACGCCATCGAAAAGAAAATGCCGGATCTCACCGAAGCCAGTCCGCGCTACACCGAAACGCGCAATCAGGTCGCCGGGTACACGGCTCGCATGGGAGCAACCGCCTACATCACCGAGGTGGTCGAGCGGGAGTTGAAGAAATCCAGCCCCAAGACCGAATAGAGGTTCCTGCCGGCCTGCGTCGAGTGCCTTCGATTCCGCGCCCGTCCTTACGCCACGCATGCTACCCTTGACCAGCATTCGCGGAAAAGATTAGTCAGCCATGCCGCTCTATTCCTACGCCCCAGTGTCAGGCCCGTGCCGACTTTGCGGTGACGGATTTGAGTATCGCCAGCCGGCGAGTGCGCCCGAGCTCACCGCTTGCCCCACGTGCGGACAGCCGGTGCGGCGCAACGCGGCGCAAATCGTAAATTCCCCGAAACTTTCTGCACCACTTTCCGTCTCGCGCGCCAGACAGGCCGGCTTCACGGTCTTTAAACGGACACCGGCTAACGAGTTTGAAAGACAGTAACTTTCCCTTGCGTCCAGTGTTCTTCCCAAAAATCCCGGCCCGCCCGCTCTCCATTTTTACCTCCGTCATGTCCCGCCCATTCGCTCTTGCCTTGCTCGCCTCCCGACTCGCCTTTGCCTCCGCCGTTGTTCTGAGCCCCGTCGCCGGCCTCGCCCAGCAACCCGCGGCCATGGCCCCCGACCGGCCGTTCACGCTCGACGATGCGATCGGCATGGCGATGAAGAAGAACTTCGACCTTCAACTCCAGGCCTACAACGTCGAAAACGCCAAGGACACCATCGAGATCGCCAAGGGCGGTTTCGATGCGAACTTGACGGCAACCGTCCGGCGCAACCTCTCGCAGGCCGCCTCCAACACCAGCCGGCTCGACGGCTCACAGCTCGCCGGACCGCGCAACGACAATACGACGGTCAGCGTCGGGGCCAACGAGCGCCTCGCCGCCACGAACGGCACCGTCAGCGTCACGACGAACGTCACCCGCGGAGCCACGAACTCGACCAACGCACTCCTCAATCCGAGCTACGGCAACGGGATCTCCGCCAGCCTCAGCCAACCCCTGCTGCAAAACGCCGGGCGCACGACGGCCACGGCAACCCTTGAGCGCGCCAAGCTTGGCCTCAACATCGCGACCATCGCCTACAAGAGCCGCGTGCTCACGGTCATCCAGCAGACCGAGGTCGCCTATTACAACCTGGTCGCCGCCCGGGAGGCCCTGCGGATCCGGCAGCTCACGTTCGAATACAATCAGAAGCTCTTCGAGGAAAACCAGGCGCGTCGCGCCACGGGCGTGGCCACCGATCTCGACGTGTTCAGCGCCGAATACGGCATGGCCAACTCGCGACGGGCCGTGGTCCAGCAGGAACAGGCGGTCCGCGATGCCGAGGATAATCTGCTCAATTTGATCAATGCGCCCGAGCTCGACGTTCGGCCCGGTCCGGTGGCCTTCAACGATTATACCGAGGGCCCGCCCAATTTCGCCGCTTCCTACAAACGCGCCCGCGAATTCTTTCCCGACACGCTTTCCGCCGAAGAAACCATCAAGCAGCTCCAAATCACCCTGGCCGTCGCCAAGCGGAACATGATGCCAACGCTCAATCTGGACGCGAGCCTCGGTTACACCGCGCGCGCCGTGAACTCCGGGTTCGGCGATGCCATCGGAAACCTGCCCAATGACCATGGCAACAACTGGTCGTTCGGCCTGACCTATCAGCGGCCATGGGGCAATCGGGCGGACAAGGCCAGTTACCGTTCCGCCCTCAGCAGCCTGAACTCGCGCAAACTCACCCTCGAACAACTCGAACAATCCCTGCTGGTCAACGTGCGCTCCGCCGTCCGGGCCGTTGAGACCAACCTGATGGCGGTCGAAATTGCCGGCAAGGCCACCGCCCTGAGCGCAAAGCAATACGAACTGCAAAAGGCCCGCTTCGACGCGGGTTTGTCCACCAGTCGCCTCGTGCTTCAGGCCCAGGATGACCTTGAAAGCGCCCGTAATGCCGAACTCACCGCGAAACTTGCCCTCCGCCGCGCTGTCGCCGAACTGCACCGCCTCGAAGGCACCTCGATCGAGCGCTTCCGCGTGCAGCTCCCGCAGTGAGCCGGTTGCGACGCGGCTCTTGCCGCTGATTGACCGCGGCGCCGGAGTTTTCCCTTTGGCCCCGTGGACGGTTCAAGGCTGACGCGGGCCAATGGACGTGCCGGCAAGCTGGCCCCGCCCTCAATTTTCGGTTGCGCGCGTTCCCCTGCTGACAGGAAGAAGTGCGTCTTGCCTCAAGACCGCGCGCTTTGCAATTTGACGCCTTATGTCCGTCGAGAAACCCGAGACCAGCGCACCCGCCGCCGCACCCGCACCCAGCGATTTCATTCGCGACATTGTCGCGCAGGATGTCGCCGCGCAGCGCTACGCGAAGATCGTCACCCGTTTCCCGCCTGAGCCCAACGGCTACCTCCATATCGGTCACGCCAAGTCGATCTGCCTCAACTTCGGCATCGCCCGCGAAAACCACGGCCAGTGCAACCTGCGGATGGACGACACCAACCCGGCCAAGGAGGAAGTGGAGTATGTCGACTCGATCATCGCCGACGTCCGCTGGCTGATTGCCGGCTGGGCCGACGACACACTCGGTTTCAAGCCCAAGGGAGCGACACCCGCTCCGCAGACCGTGGGCGGCAAGCCCGACCATTACCTCGCCCCCGTCCCGGCCGTTCCCCCCAACACCGAACCCTTCTTCGCCAGCGATTACTTTGAGCAGATATACGGTTATGCCCTGGAACTGATCAAGAAGGGCCGGGCCTACGTGTGCGACCTGAGCCCGGAGGACACCGAGGCGTATCGCGGCGCCCCGGATCGCCCCGGCCGGGACAGCCCTTTCCGCCAGCGCACCGTGGCCGAGAATCTCGATCTCTTCACCCGGATGCGGGCCGGCGAATTTCCGAACGGCGCGCGCAGCCTCCGGGCAAAACTCGACATGGCGTCGCCGAACATCTGGCTGCGCGATCCCCTGCTCTACCGCATCCGCCACACCCCGCACCACCACACCGGCGACACCTGGTGCATTTATCCGCTCTACGATTTTGCCCACTGCCTGAGCGATTATCTCGAGGGCATCACCCACAGCATCTGCACCGTGGAGTTCGAAGTTCACCGCCCCATCTACGAATGGATCCTCGCGAGCCTCGACCTGCCGCGATCGCTGCCCCGCCAGTTCGAGTTCGCGAAGCTCAACCTCGGCTACACCGTCTTCAGCAAACGCAAGCTCCTCCAACTGGTTCAGGACCAGCTGGTCAACGGCTGGGACGATCCGCGCCTGCCCACCCTGTCCGGCGCCCGGCGCCGTGGCATTCCCGCGAGCGCACTGCGTCGCTTCGCCTATAACATCGGGGTCACGAAATTCGACAGCCTCACCGACGCCGCCGTCCTCGAACACGTGATTCGCGAGGACCTCAACGCCCTCGCGGTCCGCCGTCTCGCCGTGCTGCGCCCGATCAAGCTCGTGCTCACCAACATCCCGGCCGGGGAAATTCTCGCGTGCCTCGCAACCAACAACCCGCAGGACGAGAATCCCACCACGCGGGAAATCGCCCTCACGCGGGAAGTATTCATCGAAGCCGAGGATTTTGCCGAGGTGCCGCCGCCGAAATATTTCCGCTTGAAACCCGGCGGCGAGGTCCGGCTCAAGTACGCCTGCATCGTCAAGTGCGACGAGGTGATCAAGGATGCCGCCGGCCAAATCATCGAGCTGCGCGGCACGGCCGACCTCACCACCCGGGCGGGCGGTGTCAACGTTGACCGGAAGGTCAAAGGCACGGTGCACTGGGTCAGCGCCACGCACTGTGTCGAGGCCGAGGTGCGGCTCTACGACCGCCTCTTCACCATCGCCGAGCCCGCCGCCGAGGAGGAATTCAAGCAGTTCCTTAATCCGCATTCGCTCGATGTTGTCGCGGCCAAGCTCGAATCCTCGCTCGCCGGCGCCACGCCCGAACAGCGCTTCCAGTTCGAACGCCTCGGCTACTTCGCCGTCGATCCGAAGGACAGCGCACCCGGCAAGCTGGTCTTCAACCGGACGATCAGCCTCAAGGATACCTGGGCCAAGAAGTAAACGGCCGACCCAGCCCCATTCGCACCGATGGACGATCCGCTCCCCATTCTGAATGTTGCCGAGGTCCGCGTGCTCGGTTCGTTGATCGAGAAGCACATCACGACGCCGGAGTACTACCCGCTCACGCTCAACGCCCTCACCAACGCCTGCAATCAGCTCACGAATCGCGATCCGGTCGTGTCGTTCGACGAGCAGGACGTGGTGCGGGCGCTCGACGGGTTGCGCGAGAAACGCCTCGCCACGCTGTATCACGGCGCCGAGAGCCGCGTGGGCAAATACAAGCACACGCTTCATGACGTGCTCCTGCTCACGCCGGCTGAAATCGCCGTGCTGTGCGTACTGATGCTCCGCGGGCCCCAGACCATCGGTGAACTTCGCACCCGCACGGAGCGGTTTGCCGCGTTTGAAAATCTTGCGGACATCGAGGCCACTCTCACGGCCCTCGCCGCGCGCGAACCCCAGCCACTCGTCACGAAGCTCGCGCGCCAGCCCGGCACCAAGGAATCGCGCTACACGCACCTGCTTTCCGGCCCGGTCGAAGCCGCCCCCGCGGGCCCCGCGCCGCGCCTCGAACCCGCCACGCTCGCCGTCCGCGCCGAGAACGAGCGCATCGCCCGGCTCGAAGAGGAGACGGCCGCGCTGCGCCGGGAACTCGACGAGTTGAAGCAGCAGCTCGGCGAGTTTCGAAAGCAGTTCGAGTAGCTCCGCATCTCGGACGGTCGCCCGCGTCGCGGGCGTTTGAAATCTCCGGCCTGGGGGCGCGGTGCCCTCACCGCGCAGTCGTTCCAACCGCGGGTGGCGGCACCCGCTCTCCCTCGGCCGGGAGGCCAACCACCGGGAGATTGCACTTCCAAGCCAGGGCAGCGTCAAAGTCGATGTGCCGATCTTTCTCGTTCCTCTTTATCGTTCTCTTTCGTCAGGGGGTCGGAGATTTCCCGGAAGAGAAGGATTATGAGAAAGAGGAAAGAGAAAGATTACGAGGACGCGAACGCCTTTGACACTGCCCTGACTTCCCATCGCCCCACGGATCACCATCGCGCTCGGGCCACTTCGGTGTTCTCCTCGTCGACCCCACTCCATCACCAATGGCATCTGATCGCGTATCCATTCGCTCCACCTCTCCGGCCAGCGCCCGCGTGGTTTGCGTCACCTACCAGGATTTGCTCCGCCAGGTGCGGGCCGTGTTGTTCACCGGCCGGCAAAAAATCGAGGACGCCTGGCTGATGATGTTTCACGATATAGGCCGCCTGATTCACGAACACGTGCTGTTGCAGGAGGAGCGGGCGGACCTCGGGGCGAGGGTATTTATCCGGCTGGCAGCCGACACCGGCGTCAGCAAACGCGTCCTCTACGAATGGGTGCAGTTTTTCCGGTGTTTTCCAGTTGTGCGGTTAACCGCACAACTGACCCGGACGCATTATCAACTGCTCTGCCAGGTCGGCGACCCGAAGCAACGGATGGCGCTCACAACGCAGGCGTCGAAAAACAAATGGACGACCCCCGAGTTGAGGGTACGGGTGCGGTCGCTCAACGCCGCGCTTGCCGACCCGGCGGGCGCTGAAGATGCCAAGGGGATCACGGACGGCCGCGCTGCGATCGAACTCTTCACCCCGAAGCGCGGTGTCGCCGGACTCTATCGCGTGGTGGCCCGGAAGCGCGGACTCGCAGTCGACGTCGGGTTCAAGGTGTATTTTCCCCTGACCACCGCGCAGGCGGGTGAGTTTGCGGCCGGGGACATCGTGCGCGTAGAAGGTGGACAGTTGACCGCGGTCGAAACCGCGAAGTCGGCCAATCTGTTTACGTACCGGGCGCTCGACTACCGGGTGATTGATGGCGACACGCTCACGCTCGACATCGAGCTCCCGCGGTCCGAGATGGTGGAAAAAATGCGGCTGCGCGGGATCGATTGTCCGGAGATGAACACGGCCGAGGGTCGGGCGGCGAAACGCTTCGTGGAGCGGATGATGGTCGACGCGGAGGAAATCACGGTCGTGACGTCGAAGGTGGACAAATACGATCGCTACCTGGCGGACGTGTATCTCCGCCTGCGCTCGGGGGAGGAAGTATATTTGAACAACGCGCTCCTCGCAGCCGGACACGCCGTGCGCATGGATGCCTCCTCCCAGGGCGATTGGACCCCGTGAGGCGAACGCGGCCGGGTCACGTTGTCCGCTCCGTCGCTGCGTTGAGGCGCGAGACCGCGAGCCGGCAATGGCGCCAGGGGCACAATGATCAAACATTTTGGCTTGGCCCTTTCGCCGAACTTTTTCGCCAGGCCGACCGGCCCCCAGCGTTGAAGATGCGACTCACCACGACAAACTCGTAGATTCAGACATGCTGGAGGCAGTTTGAACACGCCCAGTTGACGGTGAGGCAACCGTCGGGCGAGTCCACACACCGTCGCGGCGTATCGCGAAGCGTTGATGCTATTCTTGTAGTTCCTGGCTGGCGCAGTGATCGTCGAGACCGTGGCTGGAGGCAATGTCGCGGGTTTCATCACCCACGAGCATATCAGCCCGCGGCCGCGGCGTCTTCACGTCCAAGTCAGACACTTACTTTCTCTAGCGCCTTCGAGGTCGGCCAGCGCGGCCTTGGCTGCGTGGTTGTCGCCTTTGACTGGATGCCCGCTTGCGAGGTCGAGAAGCTCGAGTCGCGCACCTTCAAGGCTGTTGTCGAGCCTCGTGGTCGGTGAAGAAATTGCGGGGACGCAGACCGCCCCTCCGCCGACCGAAAATCCGACAGAGCGCGTACAATCATTCGACACCGGCCGGTCCGCCCGGCATCGTATCGTACGGGTCCCCGATCCACCCGGGTCGGCCACGCTATCCTTTGATTCAATGCTCACACGCTTACTCCGCAATCCCGAGGTCCGCCGCCTGAGACGATTCATGACTCCGGACGGCTTCGCTCTGGCGCCTGTTTGGGTGCAACTGGGCGCCATCTTCGTTGGCAGCGCCATTCTCATCCTTCTGCTTTCCCCGTTGATTGGTTCTCTGGCCCTGAGCTACCGGCTTTTCACCGACCCCTCGAGTTATGCCGAAATTGAGGGAGTGCTCCAGATCATCCCCGGCCTCGTCCAAGTGCTGTTCGGCCTCATCCTGTTTTCGTTCATCATCTCGGTGTTGTCGGCCGCGCTCGAGCAGCTCATCGATCGGATCAAGGGGGGCCGTTTGCCCTACCGCAAGGGGGGGCACATCCTCATCGTCAACTACAACGCCAAGCTTCCGCTCGTGCTCGACGAGATTGACCAGCGCGCAGGCCGGGAGCACCGGGTGGAGGACGTCGTCCTGCTCTTCGGCAATCAGGGCGCGGTCGATCTTTTCTCCGCTCAACTCGATTCCAAGCGGTGGCAACACCTTGAGGTTTACATCCGACAGGGCGACCTGATGGCGTTTGAGACCTACCGCGACGTTGGAATTCTCGGTGCTTTCGGCGTGGTCATTCTGGCTTCCGACGGACTGATCGACACCTTCGCTTGCGACAACGCCAACCTCAAGATCCTCACCGCGCTCGTCAACGACCGCGCGTTCTTTGATCGCCTGATTGCACGCCAGCGCGCGCGCCAGCCGGTCAAATGCTCCATCGAACTCTCGAGTCGCACCTACAGCCGGGAGATTGCCCTTTCTCTCACCCGAGTAGAGGGTCAACCGCTCTTCGCGGTCATTAGTCCGGGCGCGGTCATCAGCAGCGTACTCTCCCGATCGATTACCGATATCGCCTACTACAAGATCTACTTTGAAGTGCTCTCCTTCTATGGCCACAACGTGCAGTTCGTCGACCAGCGCCGCTTTGGCGCCGCCGGGGTCGCAGCGGGCGCCTCGTTCCGTCAACTCGCCCTCGGCTTTTCTGGCGGCACCCTCATCGGCTACTCGCGCACCGATGCCGACGGCCAGTTGCAGCTCCGGCTCTGCCCGTTTGACGAACCGCTCCACCCGACCGACTGGCTGCTGTTCATCACCAGCGATGCACGGGCTATCACCTACACGCCCGATCTTGTCGAGGCAGTCGAACTTTCGGCGGCAATTCATCCACCCAGCGAAATCCAGTCTCGTCATTTGTGCATCATCGGTTCGACTTGGCCTGTCGAAAATCTGGAAAATTTTCTCGACCAGGAAAGCCGCGACGCCTTGCGGGCGTCGCACTTCGTACATGAAAATGTGGAGGACTACTTCGCGCCCGGTTTTCTGGCAGGGCTGCGCGCTGCCGAGTATGACAACATCATCATCAATCTCGACGACGACGCCGGCTTCCGGCTGACCCTTCACCTGATCACAGCTTGTGCAGAAGATGACCCTTTCCTCGAAAAAATTGTCACCGTGCTTTCCGACCCGGTGATCGAGGGCCTGCTCAACAAGAATACGAAATACCGCAACACCGTCCTCTCCCACAAACTAGCGGCTAAATACATCGCCCAACTTACATTCCAGAAGAATCTGGAGAAACTTTTTGCCGAGCTGGCCTTCCCCGCAGGCGCGGAGTTCAACCTGCTCGATGTGGATACCCACCTCCCGCGCTCGATGCTTTCCAATCCGGCCGGGCTGAGACGTGCCCTCGCCGCCCACAATCTCGTCTATGTCGGGATCGTGGACGAAGGAAAGACGGTGCATTTCGACCCCGTCTCCTTGGCGGATGCCCGTCAAGTCCTCGTGCTCGGCCATGGCGATAGTTGAGGCAATCGTTACCCTGTGCTGCGGACAGGAGGGACAGGGTCAGGACAGGAGGGACAGGGTCATGTTTCACCCGGTGCCCTCTCTGACCCGGACAGGAGGGACAGGGTCATGTTTCACCCGGTGCCCTCTCTGAATCCGTGACGTCCGGCGTGAGTTGGTTGGCGACTGCTTGAGGAGCGTGGTGAAACCATGATGAACCTGTTTTGCCGCCGCGATACGCCCAGTTCTTGGCGCCTGTCTCGAATATCGATTTCACCTCGTCTGCGCACCGTCGCAGATCGCCAACGCGTCACCGCTTCGCGGCTGGACGAAGCTCGAACAGCCGCCGGGTCGCGAGGAAGTTGGCGTCAAATTCGTGAAAAAAAATTCACCTGCCCCAAGAGCAGCGGCACCTCATCAGAACGTGTCCACGCGAACACCAGCCGAACCGGAGCGAAATCGCCGATGCGCGCTTCGAGCAACAATGCGCGCGCCTCCTGGCTCGCGAGGTTGCCGGCGAGCGGAATCACTCTGTCCTGATGTTCCCACACCGCTCCCACTCGCAGCCCGAGGGTAAACGGAAGCACGTTTATGGTCGCACCCGTGTCGAGCAATCCGTGGGCGCGGATCGACTGGCCTTCCGGCACCCAAAACTCGAGCGGAAGCAGCGGCATTAACACCGACTGCTCCGACCCTGCCGCCGACGGAAGAAACGGGAATCGCGCGGGTTCGCTCACCCCTGTGGGGTTGCTTCACGCAGATACTCGCCGAGCGCCGCCGCTGACTCCGGAGTGGTGACCGGTGACCAAACGGGATACTCCGCGATGAGATCAAGCGGTTCCACCCCCTCCTCATGCGCAAGCTCGGCAGTCAAAAGGCGCGAAACTTATCGGCGCGCGGCAATTCGTGGAGGAGGTGCAGGACTTCGGTCAACGGCATGGAGAAAACACGTAGTCGCCTTTTGTAGGGTGGCAAGCTCTGCCTGTCCGAGCGGAAAACTGCCAGCCGGCGCACGACGCTGAACCGTTGACGGCGGTCCGAAGGGGCGGTCCGAAGGGGTCTGGCTGATGAATGTGATTTCGGTTCCGCGTATCCGTGACCCACCGTGAATGTGCGCGATCAGTCGCTGGGCCGCGTGGACACTCCGCGATGCCACCCTGGGCGGAATGACACGAAAGCGGCGACTCGAATTTCCCGGGGAGATTTACCACAACAGCGATACGCCCCAGGCCCACAAGTCGTGGCAGCGAACCTTGGTGCCCCGGCGGCCCTATGGCGAGGCGGCTAAAATGGCGTACGGTCGGACGGGACGGGCCTGTTGCCCAGATCGACTGGCAGACTGCGCGTTCTCGCCCGCCTCTCGGTCCGCAGAGTGACTCACGCGGAGACGCGGAGGCGCGGAGGCCGGAGGGTGTTGAGTTCGCCGGTACGGTTTCGACGCCTCATGGGTGAAGTTCGATCAATTCATCCAAACCTTTCCGTTCCCTCCTCCGCGCTCTCCGCACCTCCGCGGGCGCCGGCTTGGTTCAAACGGAGTCACGGCGACGCGGAGCGATCGAGGTGGTTAACCACACAATTGAGCGCCGTTTGCGCATTGCATCGCTCCCAAAGTGCCCAAGCCTTCCGACTTTTCGCCTCGCTCCACTCACCACCACTTTGAACGCAGACGTCCGATGAGAATCCTCCGCCAAATTGGTTCGATGGCCTTCGCCATCGCGACCATCGCCCTCGCCGTGCCACTCCAAGGGCAGTCCGCCGCCCCCGCCTCCTCCCCCACCGCCGCCGTACCGCGGGCCACGCTCGGTTCGACCGTCTTCAACTGGGACAACCTCGTCGCCAAGATTTCGGCCAAAGGCGCCGTCCGGGCCGTCGCCAATAATCCCACCGCGACACTTGAGGTCTTTGAGTGCCACATCACGACCCTGAATCCCGGACTGGCCTCGCACCCGGCGCACCAGCACCGGCAGGAGGAATTCATCATCATCAAGGAGGGCATGCTCGAGGTGGTCATCAACGGCACCGCCCAGCGCGCCGGCCCCGGCTCACTGCTCTTTTACGCCGCCAACGATTTTCACCACGTGCGCAATGTCGGCGACCGGCCGGCAACGTATCTCGTTTTTAACCTGAAAACCGCTACCACCGCCTCGGCGCCCGCCCAGACCGCCGCCGAGAGCGCCTCACCCGACAAACTACGCTCCAAGGTCTTCGATTGGGAAAAACTCGCGGTCAAAACCACGAAGACCGGGGAACGCCGCGATGTCCTCAATTCCCCCACCGTCACGTGCACCAACCTCGAGTGTCACGTGACGACGATCCATGCCGGCCTGGCTCCGCACGCGGCCCACCGCCACCCGGACGAGGAACTCGTCATCGTCAAGGAGGGCGTGCTGGAGGCGACGATCAATGGCGTCGCCCACCGGGCCGGGCCGGGTTCGATCTTCTTCTTCGCCTCCAACGAGGAACACGGCTTGAAGAATGTCGGCGCCACGCGGGCGACTTATCACGTTGTTCGTATTGTAACGACGGCGACGCCGAAGCTGGCGGCGAAGTGACCCCGTTTCTCACTGCCGGCGCGCCCGGTGACGATCGAAGATTTCCCCGAGGAGATTGATGGCTTCGAACTGGGCTTCGGGCCCGTTCAGCTTCACGAGGATGAAGTGATTGAGCGCGTCGGCCTGGTCGAGATACCACTTGTTCTCGCGATCCGTGATGCCGAGGTTCCAGGCGCCCCACGCCCCGTCGCCGAGGTAGGTCACCCCCGTGGCATCGCGCTGCATGTTTCGGATTGGCACCGTGCGCTTGTAGTTGTGCTCGTGGTTTTCAAACACGATCGCCAGCCGATGTTTTTCAAAAAGCGGAATCCACTGGTTGCGAATGACGGTGGCGTATCCGTCTGAAAGCGGTCGGAAGGTGCCGAAGCCGGGCACATGATAAACGGGAAAAACGTGGGGAACCTGCGCCCGCTTCGACAGCGTCGCGTCCAACCACGCCGTCTGCGCACCCCCGACCGCGTTGAGGTGTCCACTGTCCAGCAGGATCACACTGAGATATTTGCCGAAATCCAAGGCCGCGTAGCCCGGCTGGCCGGGCAGCGCGAAAAAGGTCATGAAGTAGGGCGCGATCCGCAGTCGCCGCGCGTCTTCCGCTTCATCCGACGGCGGTCCCGACTTGTGATATCCGCCCTGCACCTCGTGATTGCCGACCGTCACGAGCACCGGGATCACCCGGCCGTCCGCCGTGATCAGCGACTTCTTCATCGAATCGAAGAAATCATACCACCGGCCGAGACGCTCCTTGGCGCCGTCGCAATACGCCAGGTCCCCGCCCCAGATGGCGAAATCCGGATCGTGGGAAACGGCAATCCGGTTCATGCGCTCGGTCCAGGTGCCGAACCCGATATCGCCACCCGAGGCGATGCGCACCTCGCGCGAAAGCGTCTTCGGCATGGTGCGAAAGCGATAGATCCTGCCGCCGTCATCGAAGCGAAATTCGTAAAGGGCGTCCGACGCCAGTGCCGTCAATTCCACCCGGTGCACGGTCCGGCCCGAGGGCGGAAAGGAGTGACTGTAGCCATCGCGGTGCAGCGAGCCCTTTCGATCTTCCTTGAAGGGAAACGGGAAGCTCCGGCCCTCCGCCGTTTTCCACGGCGTGTCGCCCCGGGCCCTGAATTCCAACACCGACCGGCGCACCCTGGTGTAAACCGGAATCTTGACCGGCAGGTTGTGGCCGACCGAGAGATCGGGCACGAGTTCGACGCCCTCGCCCTCGATGGAGTGCCAGTCGATGGTCATCGTCGTGGTCGGATCCCTCTGCCACGTGAGCAGAATTCCACTGGGATCGAACGGCTCGGCCAACGCAGTGGCGGCGGCAAATGCCAACCCGGCTGAAAAGCAAACGGTGGGATGCATGGGGCGATGGGATTTTCTGTGATCTGGGGAAGGACCTTGGTGGCGCAATCGCGGAAAAGGCCGGGCGGATTCTCCGATGGAAAAGTCGGAAGACAAGCGGTGGATCGCGTTTTTCTCGCGCAGGTGTGCACTTCACCCTTGAACGCCGCATCCAAAGCCGGGCATTCGTGGTGGCCACAAAAAGCGAACCCGCTTCCCCGTTCCCCACCCATCGCAGAATAACAAATCCGTCCGTCGCCATTACCCCAACGATTCGCATGCAACAACAACACCACCCCGTCTGCCCCGCGCTCGCCCTGCCGTCCCCTGTCCCGGCGAGCCGCGCGCCCAAGCCTGTGACCCGCCGCGCCATCGGCTGGCCGCTCATCGTCCTCGCCGCGTTGATGCTGGTTTGGACTGCCGCCGGCCCCATCCGGGCCGCCGAAAACCTCCGCGCCGGAGCGTTTGCGCAGAACATCTCACCCACGACATTCCCCGCCCCGGTCAACGGGAGCATGAAGGGGAACTTCGCCACGAAGATCACCGACCCCATGCACGCCCGCGCGGTGGCCATCAGCGACGGCCGCCACGAGATCATTCTCTGCGTGGTCGATGCCTGCCTGATCCCGCGCGACGTTTGCGAGCAGGCCAAGGCGATTGCGTCCAAGCAGACCGGCGTGCCCGCCTCCCACATTCTGATCTCGGCCACCCATACCCACTCCGCCGCCGCCATGACCCCGGCGTTTCAATGCGATCCGGATCCGAAATACGTGGCCGATGTCCCCGCGCGGATTGCCGCCGGCCTCATCCAGGCCCACCAGAATCTGGAGCCGGCGGAAATCGGCTGGGCCATGGGCAGCGATCCCACCCAGGTGTTCAACCGCCGCTGGTTCGTGAAAGACGGGGCCTCGTACGAAAATCCGTTCGGCAGCACCAAGGACCGCGCCTGGATGAATCCTGGTCAGCAAAATCCCAAGATCAGCATACCCGCCGGCCCCACAGATCCGGAAGTGGCGGTGCTGGCCGTGCGCAGCGCAGTCGACCAGCGCCCCCTGGCGTTCTTCGCCAACTACAGTCTCCATTACGTGGGCGGCAATCCCGCGATCTCAGCGGATTATTTCGGCGCTTTCGCCCAAGAGATCGCCGCGCGGCTCAAGGCCGGCGATCAGCGCTACCGGGGCAAGCCCGCCTTCGTGGGCGTCATGTCGAA
>JBIJCX010000598.1:0-3519 GCA_044344465.1 Opitutaceae bacterium | reverse complement strand
CAGGCGGGTTCAGGTAATCGGTCATGATGACCATGCGCAGCGGGTCGCCGCGCTTGGCGGCGACGGGCTCGTACAGCGCGCGGCGGGCGGGATCGGCCATGACGTTGTTGGCGTATTTGGCGGCGCCGCGGAAGCGCTCGCGCACCTCGACCTGCCCGGCGGTCGGCACGTGACCGCTGAGATCGGCCTTGCGGGCGATGATGATGCGGTTCTCAAACCGGCGAAACACGAGTTCGCCGATTTTGCCGCGGATTTGCTCCATGATGGGATTGAAGAGTACGTTTGCCATGGGATTAGGCCGCGGAGCGGCTGGTCAGAGGTTGCGGGTTGTTGGTGGCACGGCGGCGGCCGCCGGACTGACGTCCGCCGGCCGGTTTGGGCTTGGTGCGACCGGTGGGGGACGCTGGCCGGTTCCTTCGGGGATCCTTCGGGGAACCTTCGAGGGCGTCCTGGCGGCGGAAGAGCCGGAGGACGAGGCCGGCGACCCCGGCGATGGCGCTGAGTCTTTCGATGGGCGAGAGCGCCCGGAGGGTGCCTTGGCCGACGGCTTGCGCCGCGGCGTCGAGCTTGAGCATCGAGTAAGTCCGTTTGAACGGATTCATGGTTAAACCTTTCCTTTGCGTTCACCTGAACCCGGCCCGGCAGAATGTCGGGCCATCGCAGGTGCAGGCGCAAAGTAACCGATTACTCTCGCCAAGCGTTAATCGATGATTTCGATGGCAATATCGAAAAAATCGATGCCCCACGATGTGGTCGAATAGCCATCATCTCATGCTGTTTTATCATGTGGCGCGCCACGGCGGCATCAGCCGGGCGCTGCCGCATATGCCGTTTGGCATCCAGCAGCCGGCTTTGAGTGGTCAGATCCTGCAACTCGAACGCGATCTGGGCGTGAAGCTCTTTGTCCGCCAGCCCTTCCGCCTGACCGGGGCTGGGGAGCGGTTGTTCAAGCACGCCCGCGAGTTTTTTGAACCGCTTGACGCGCTGATTGATGAAATCCGCAAACCGGACGTGCCCGCGCTGAGTGTCGGCGCCTCGGAACTTATCTTGCGGGAGTACGTGCCGGTGGCCGTCCAGGCCATGCAGGCCCAGGAACCGAACGTGCGGTTCGAATTTCGCAGCGGCACGCTGGCGCAACTGACCGCCGCGCTCCATGACGGCAAACTCGATCTGGCAATCGTCGCGGTCGACGAACGGCCGCGTGGGCTCGCCTGCCTTTCCGTCACCCGGCTGCCGCTCGTGTTGCTCGCGCCGCGACCGCTCGGCCAAATCCGCCTGCCGGAGCTGCGCTCGGCTGGACGCGTGGCGGAACCGCTGATCGGTCCGGCGCCGCAGGAAGGCATCACGCAGGTGTTCCGCCGCGGACTCCAGCAATGCGGGGTGGAGTGGCCCATGCAAATCGAGGCGAGCTCGGCTGCGCTGGTATCGTGGTATGTGGCGGCGGGGCATGGCATCGGCGTCTGCCTGGATCTGCCGGTGTTGGTGCGGCATGCGAAGGTGCGCGTGGTGCCGCTGCCCGGGTTTGAACCGGTGGAGGTCGTGGTGATGTGGCGCCACCCGGCGCGCCCGCTGCTGGCCGCGTTCCTGCGGGTGATCGAGGACTATGCGGATCAACTGTGGGGCAAGGACCGGAATGGAGCGGGCCGGCCGGTGTCAGCCGCGGGCTGAAGAGAGGAGAGCAGGCCCTTGGTCATGAATGCCAGAGGGCCAACTCCACGCCCCGCTCCCGCATTGGCACACGGCCTCAGTCGTATCCATTCAGTCGAAACCCATTTCCAGCGTGAACCGCGTGAAACCATTTGGTGTAGGGCTGGACCTTGGTCCACGCCCCAAAAGATCGTTCGGTTTTCCGTCGGTACGTCAGGCACGCACCAAGGTGCGGCCCTATATTCAACTGCTAAGAAACAGCTTCGTTGTAGCCCGCCGCGTGAGCGGCGGGAGTGCTGGAGGTCCCAGCGCTCACGCGCAGGGCTACGAAAGTCGACGTTTTTTCCCGTCCGGAGCAAAGACCTCTTTGCGGTCGGGGCTGCATCGTTACGGCTGAGAACCCCAAAACCCTCACCTATGAATATAAGCATCCGATCCATCCTGCTGGCCCTGGTGGTTCCCCTTTTGCTGGGAGGCTGTTTTAGCGCCCTGGTCGGAAGGAACGATGGTTGGGGCGGGGGCAAGGCGTCGACGGGAACAAGGGTGGCCGCCGGCGCGGCCGACGCCCTCACGGCACCGTTGCAGGCGCCGGCGCTGCTGATTGCCGGGGTGGGTGAGGCCAGCCGGAAGGCGGCGATCGAGACGAATAAGGAGCGGTTGGCGCTCATCCGCAAGGACCCGGAGATTATCTTCCGGGAGAAGTGGCACCTGAAGTCGTACGACAGCGGCTTGAGCGTCGTCGAATCCGCGCTTCGGGATCATAGCATCGGCTTTACCGATCCACAGTTGCGGAGATTATATAAAGAGATGGGTTGGCAGCGGGTGTACGTACTCGGCAACCCGCACTGTAGTGTCGAATTCTTGCGGTCGGTCTGGAATTCACTGGTCAACATGGGTGCCTGGAATTATTTCGAAGGGAATACGATGCTGGAGCTGATCCGAAATCCCGCGGTGCCCATCGAATTGATCGAGGAGACGGTCCGATGGTACCAGACCACCGGCCGACATGATACCGACATCGTGCGCGTGCTGGAGAGCAGGCGGAAAGTCGCTGCGGCCGCGGTTTCCGGTGAAACGTGAGATCGGAAGACGCGGAAGACGTCGGAAGACGCGGAAGACTTGGGAGAACGCGAGATGAGGAAAAGCTGAGAGCTGAAACGCTGAAAGCTGAAATTCGGAGAAGAGGTGTCGTCTGTCCGGCGCCGTAGGTAAAAGCGTGTTGGCCCGTAGCCGCGCTTGAGCGCAGCGAAAGCGTGGTCGGAGCTCGGAAGACGCGGAAGACTTGGGAGAACGCGAGATGAGGGAGACGTCGGAAGACCGGGCAGAGACCACGGACTACTGACCAAGGACCGCGGAGGAAACGCTGAAAGCTGAGAGCTTAGCGCTATAAGCTCCAGGATGCCACGGGGCAAGGCTTTGGCCGCGTGCTTGACCACCTTGTCAAACCCCAGGCCGATAGGCAAAAAGATGGAGGGTAAAAGATGAAAGCAATCGCCACCCCGTCTTCATTTTCTTGCCCCACATTTTTTTGCCAAATGGCTTGGCCATTCGAAACCTCGTACCGTAGGCCAGCGCGCTCGCGCGCGCCAAAGACCCGAACGAAGCCCGGTACGGTCTGGGCGCTCGCAAGCGAGCTGACCTACAACGGGGCGGCTCGACGGGGCCATGACGTGAGTCGTGAAGCAGTTGGACGGGTTGGGTGAGGTGCTGAGAGCTGAGAGCTGAAAGCTTACAGCTTAAAGCTTAATGCTATAAGCTGTAACCCTCGCTCGCAAAGAAGATGTACGCAGCGTCTATAGACGCTCGAGTAGTCATCGTCAGCACGCAGACCCCTTTTTGCGCCTCTTGGTGGCCAACCTGCCTTGATCGGAT